>JABSQI010000116.1 GCA_013215905.1 Legionellales bacterium
ACAACGAAATATTTAGGAATTAAATATCCTATCAGTATGGCACATAAGCAATAAGAGAACTGATTGATAATTTTGGTTACAGGTAATGAGAAGTATCTAATAGTTGTAATATAGTATATTAACGATAAACCAATTATTGCAACTGTATTTATAATTAATTTATTTTTAATACTAAGTGCGTGGATGTATTCTTTATTTAAATAAATAATATTAGAACCACAAAAAAAGACTAATAGGGTGGCACTTGTAGATAAAAATGAATTGTCTTTAATATGTGAATAAAGAAATATATTTAGTATCAAGAGAAGAGAGAATATCAATATTATTGAATAATGGGTATTAATATTGGCGCATATTTTTTTAGTCGTAGAATATATTCCTAATGTCCCTATGGAATATGCATATGCTGCTAAGACATCAAAATAAAAATGGTGTTTGTATTTTACAAGAGTAATTGGTAATAAGATCATTAATAAGCTAATAATTATAAGGATATACATTTTTCTAAAGTAAAGAAATAAACTAATGCATAATACTGAAAATACATGTGAATGTCCGCTGGGAAAGCTCCAGCCGTAGTGGTTAGGTAAGGGTTGTATATGAAAAAATTCTTTTAGGACTATATTGATTAATATTGCAAATAACACTGCTAGTTGAATATTTTTAAATATTTCTGGGTTTATATTTAGATATCCTAAGCTTATTAAGAGAATTATGAATGGGGAGTTAGATATTAGTAAAATAAAATTATATATTAGTTTTGAATCAAAAAGCATATTAAAAATTGGGTAATTTAATTAAAAGTGTATCAAATAAAACCAGTTTAGTCAATTTTCTCTAAATTGAATAACTTTTTATTAATTACTAAGTATATATAAATTAGCTATATATTACCCGATATTTATTTAAGTATAATTATAAGCACGCCAGTAAATTCTCTTGGAACCTAAATACCTTATATAAAAATTATTATGTATAATCAAAGAGGGGTAACTAAGAAAGATAAATAAATTGCTGACTAATATTTGTCTTGTACCAATAGTTAATGAAAGTCTATGGCTTGGTAAATTTTAACAATAAGTATGTTCTATAAGAATAAGTAAATTAACTTTCTTAAATAGAGAGGATAATCAATTATTCTTATCATTAATAAATTTTTGGACTAAAAGCTTTATTTTATCACGATTTTCTAGATAATTAACTACATTAGAAAAATGTTCTTCTTTATAAATACCTAAGAGAATACTAGTAGGTGAGGCTGTTATATCACAAAAACCAATTGCATAAACAAAAAGACTTATATTATTTTTAATACAATATACATTAATATTTTTTAGTTTTAAAAAGTCTTTTTCATTGTTGTGGTAGAGTTCTTTTTGGGCTATTGGATGAAACAGTCTAGATTGATTTGTTTGGTTGTTATGAATATATGCTTCTGAAAAAACTCCTTGTGCTAAAGAACCATATACTATTGTGCTAATATTTTGTTGGGTTATTTTAATGTTATTTTTAAATGCTGTGTAAAAAGGGTTGTAAGGTATTTGATTGCAAACAGGTTTCTCTCCTAACTTGATACTATCGGATATCTGTTGGTCATTCCATTGAGAGACACCACAATATAAAATTTTACCTTGGGTTTTTAATATATTTAATGCTTCTACTGTATCTTCTAAGGGAGTATTGTCATCATATCTGTGTAATTGCAGAATATCAATATAATTTACTCTTAGTCTTTTTAATGATTGATCTACAGAATCAAAAATATGCTTTTTTGATAACCCTAAACCATTGGGCCCTTTAAAAATAGGGAAATATACTTTTGTTCCAATACAGTATTGACTATGATGGTGATCACTTAATATTCTTCCCAAATAATTTTCTCCTTTACCATTTGCATAGTTATTAGATGTGTCTATAAAATTTATTCCTGTAGATATGGCCTTATCTACAATTTTTTTTGATTCTTTATAGTTTAACCGATCGCCAACGGAAAAATATGTTCCTAATGAAAATTTTGAAATTTTAAGTCCACAATTTTTTAAATTTTCGTATATCATACCCTTTGCTGCAAATTAGAAGATTATTACTATGCTAAATTTAATAAATTAAAACCAATTGTTTTTTGCGCGATTATCTGCTTTTTCTCTTAGATAGCAGAAGCCCAAAAACGCAGTTCTAATGATACTCTTGTTATATCTTCATTAAAATTATATCCGCCTCCATGAATTAAATAAGGAGAAAAAAGCATTATGTGATTCTCTGCTGGGTTAGGACGAATAGCATTAAGACCATACTTTGTCCATGTGATAGCAGGAACAGTATATTCACTTCCATTAACAATTGCACCAGAGTCCGTTCTTTCAATTTCAGATTCTGGCCATAAATGACTGCCAGGTATTATGGGCAAGCTTGAATTTTCATTACTCCCCCAAAGAGGTAGATAAAGGTTAACTGCATGTTTTAAACGGTCTAAATAAACATCTCTATGCAAAGGGTTATTATCTGCGATTTTTGGTCTCACCATTCTAAGTTGAAATCTTTTCTCATTTAATACCTTATCTTGACTATGAGGATTTCTAGTTGATACACTAACGCCGAGTATTTCTGAAACTCTGTCCTCAATAACTTTTTTGTCTACTTCTAAACTATCAAAATTTAAATTATGATGATATATATCATTAACAATTTGCAAATGCTGCTCTTCATTATCAATATACTTGTGATAGTTACTTGGATTTTCCATTCTTTTATTAGTATATTTGTAAACCGTGCTATATATAGCTGCATGAATTTTTTCTTTAAGATCATTTAAAAAGTCACTACATTTAAATTCTTCAATTGTGTACCCAATATCATTCCAAGATAATTTTTCAATAAGGTTGTGATCTTGCTTGAGCATGATAAAATCACCACCGGTAATAAAATTACCAGAAATTAGGAATTTAACTTTTCTACTATTAATGTTATATTCAACCTCTTTTTCCACTTTTAGCTTCCTAAAATTGAACTAATATATTTGAACTATACCCATATTTTTAAAGAAAGTAAAAATATGGGTATAGTTCAAATATCCGGATAATTAATCAAAAAAAATTATCAAATTACTTATATACTTTGTTGCTTAATTATTCATTTTACTAAAAAACAAGCTTTTCTTGCTTTCTTCTTTCTATGTTTTTTATTATTACAAAGATGGTAATTTGTCCCTGCAGTGCTATTTCAACTTGCATATTTAAACCACCAGATAAAATAAAGCAAGGTTGCAGCATTATTCAAATGTGTATAAATATAATTAAACGATTCTTTAAGTGCCGTGGTAATCCCCGGAAATCTAATATTTTACTTATTCTAAAAATTTAATATTTTCTCTATAATAAATTCTAAGTCTGTTTGAGATAGATCATTATAAAACGGCAGCCTAACCAATCTATCTGCTGCTAATTCGGTAATTGGACACGAATATCTATTTGCACCTAATTTTACAGCCATTGATGATGAATGCAATGCTTGGTAATGAAAGGAAGCACTGATATTATGTTTTTTTAAATACTCAATAAATTTACTCCGTACTTCTAGAGATGGGGTAATCATATAGAACATATGGTAGGTTTGTTCACATATTTTAGGAACACTTGGTAAAACAAAATTATTTTTTTCTGCCCAAATTTTTAAATGCTTGAAATAATAATCCCAGATATATTGTCGCTTTTGTTGAATAATTATTCTATTCTCTAACTGGCTGTATAATGTAGCGGCCAAGATATCTGATAATACATAACTTGAGCCAATGTCTACCCAGGTATATTTATCTACCTGCCCCCTATAAAAATTTTCTCGATTTGTACCTTTTTGTCTAATAAACTCCGCTCTCTCAATAAATTTACTATTATTGATAAGTAAAGCCCCTCATTCACCACAAGAGAAATTTTTAGTTTCATGAAAACTTTGAGCTCCTATGTCTCCAATTGTACCTAAATATGACCCTTTATATTTACCATACAATCCATGAGCATTATCTTCAATTACAACGATATTATATTTTTTGGCTATTTCTATAATAGTATCCATTTCACAACCAACGCCTGCATAATGCACAACTACAATGGCTTTGGTTTTTGGTGTAATTAATTTTTCAATCTTAGTTTCATCGATATTTAATGTACTCATTTTAACATCGGCAAATACTGGTGTAGCTCCATGTAATACAAAAGCTGTTGCGGTGGAGACAAAAGTATAGGACGGTATAATAACTTCGTCCCCTGGTTGCAAATTTAACAATAGAGCAGATGTTTCTAAAGCGTGAGTACAAGATGTAGTCATTAAGACTTTTTCTACCCCTAGATCATTTTCCAGGAGTTCTTGGCATTTTTGTGAAAATTGCCCATTGCCACTAACATGATTATTTTCAAATGCTTGTTTTATATATTCTATTTCTTTACCTGCAAGATAAGGTTTATTAAAAGGAATCTTAGTCATATGCTCTACTTATTACTATAATACCGAATAAAATTATGGCTGTTCCTAGTATTTTATATATATTTGCTGGCTCGTTTAAAAATAATATAGAAAAAAGTAAAACTAAAACAAAGGACAAACTCATAAAAGGGTAGGCATATGATAAATCAAATTTTGTCATGGCGGCCATCCAGAATAATGAAGCAGCAAAAGCCGATATGAAACCACTAATAATCCATGGGTCAAAAAGAGCTTTAAGTAAAAATGCTAATTTATCAGCAAAGAATGTAGGCAAACTACCGAAATAAGACATTCTCGACTTTATTATAAGCTGCCCATAAACTGTAAAAACTATTGTTCCAAATATGTATAAATATCCCATTATATTTTTTCTAATTCTCAATTGAGACTATAGATACCAAATTTGCCTTACAAACACAATAATATTTTATAATCAATATGTATGCTTTATATTTTAGCTCAATAAATTTCCAATTTTAGCTAATAAATATATACTACCTATTATTAGGAAGATCATATACTCATAACTAAAGGATTTGAATCCAAACCATAATAATCTATAGGTCAACGTAGAAGGATACTCCCAGGCAATCGTTATGATTTGCAGGCATTGTTGTTTTTATATAGAGTTAATTATTTCTATATTGGAAAATATATACGATGTATGACTTTTTTCATCTAGTTATTGCTAGGATCTCTACGCTACACATAACTATTATTCTCTAAAAATATATCATCTTTCTCTTTAATTTTATTCATTTGCCAATTACAGAAGATGCTCGTGACTATACATTCTTAGCACAGTCTATAGTTCTTGTCTGTGTCTTACTATGTACTATTTTAGTAAATATTCCGCATATATATTGGATTTTGGTCGCAATACAATAATTGTAGCTACATTTTTTACCTTCCTAGGAAAATATATTATTTTCAAAGCTAAAGCATAAGTATTTATTCTGTGGATTATCAATTGGTCTTTCTGCAATAAATATAGAGCCGTTTCTATTCATATCACTTTTTACATTATGATGGTTGATATATCAATTAAGAGCAGTAGAAATGTATTTCAAGTATATTATAAATTTCATAATTGGTTTTGCGATAGCTATGAGTTTAAATGCTATATTATTAACAATATATTGGAATTGGAGCGAATATCTTTTTAATATTCTGCACTCTGAATGGCTTTGTTTCCTAACCCTCTGTACCATCCTATTTGTGCAAATTTAGCAAATTTTAAAACTATTGGGCATACCAATCCTAGTCATTTTATTTAAGATCCCAGAACCGAGTATAGCTTCATTTTGTTGTCTAGAAAACTCTTTAGCATGAAGTGTATTTCCTAAAATTCTTTTATATCGTTGAATAGATAATTCAGAATTATTACGCTTTCCATAATCTCTAGCCCTTTGCCAATTCATCCTACCAAAAGTTTTAATTTCTTGTAAATTTCTATTTCTCTGTGGATGAGCTTCTTTATTGTAAACAGCAAC
>JABSQI010000117.1 GCA_013215905.1 Legionellales bacterium
AAGGTAATCTAAAACCATGCTCAACTAGTGTCTCTTTTCTAGAACGATCTCCCTTATACATCCCTCCCAATTGAGGAATCATAACATGTGACTCATCTATTATAAGTAATGCATCATCTGGTAAATAATCCAAAAGTGTAGGGGGATGTTCTCCAGGATCTCTTTTAGATAAATGTCTGGAATAATTCTCAATCCCTGAACAATAACCAAGCTCTAAAATCATTTCAATATCATATCTAGTTCGTTGACTTAACCTTTGTTCTTCTAGCATTTTATTATTATCTCTTAATATTTTCAGTCTATCCTGCAATTCAACTTTAATAGAATCTATAGCTTCTAATAATGTTTCTCTTGGAGTTACATAATGAGTTTTAGGATAAATTGTTACTCTAGGCAACTTATGCAACACTGCACCAGTCAAAGGGTCAAAAACTGTAATATTTTCTACTTCCTCATCGAATAATTCTATTCGTATAGCATCTTTATCGCTATCTGCTGGAAAAATATCTATAATTTCTCCTCTTACTCTAAAAGTACCACGACTTAATTCAGCATCATTTCTTGAATATTGTAATTCAGCCAGTCTCTTCAAGATACTGCGCTGATCAATAATATCTCCTCGGCTAACGTGCAATAACATCTTCATATATGAATCAGGATCTCCAAGCCCATATATTGCAGATACAGAAGCAACCACAATTACATCTCTTCTTTCGAATAGAGCTTTAGTAGCGGACAACCGCATCTGCTCAATATGTTCATTAATAGATGCGTCTTTTTCTATAAAAGTATCAGAAGCAGGTACATACGCTTCAGGTTGATAATAATCATAATATGAGACAAAATACTCAACAGCATTTTTAGGAAAGAAATTTTTGAACTCGCCATACAATTGAGCAGCCAAGGTTTTATTGGGAGCTAAAATAATTGCAGGCCTTTGTACAGTATTTAGAACATTAGCAATCGTAAATGTTTTCCCCGAACCAGTCACACCAAGCAAAGTTTGATTTAATATCCCACTTTTCAACCCTTCAGTTAACTGAGAAATTGCATTAATTTGATCTCCTGCTGGGGCGAATGAAGTAACAATCTCAAGCTTTTTTTCTGACATAAATAAATTATATTTTTACTATATTTTATTAAATATAGTATCTTTCAAACATGCAGAATCCTCTGGATTCTGCCCAAATAAATAAAAATTGTTAAGTTGCCATCTCTGAGTTTTTACTGCCTGAGCGGATTTTGTCTGAACCCAAGGTGGATAAACTCTGATAGCCCTTTTCCCTTCAAAATCATCAGTAGATATAATCTTATTATCAACCAAAATTTTCTTACTAAATATAAAATCTCCAGCACAATTCTTTCCTGTGGAACTAATAATTAAAAAGTCTATATCATCCCTAATATGCAAATGTTCTATTGGGCTTGTTTTTTTAGGTCTTTTCCATATAGTTACAAATTGTCCAACCTTAGTTGGAGTAGTTTTTGCGGTTCTAAATACAATATTATAATCATTTAATTTAAATCTATAAGCGTCATAATCTTTTCCTTCCGCCTCACAACATATTGTATTTATATGCAACCCTGCTGGAGTATAAATATTTTGGAGAGAGTCTACGAGCCTATTAGGTAAATCAGCAATATTTACTTTACTATTAATTGACATATATATAAATTTTAAATAAAAGATTAAACTTTAAATACTAAATTTAAATATTTTATCACTTTCTCCTAAATAAAAATACTTCTTCTAATTATAAAACACTATTAACTGCAGATATACTGTATTAATTTAAAATAGTCATCTATAATTACTTTATTTCAAAATATTGTTTATTCTCAATATCATAACCTGGGAGCGAAGATGGAAAATATGATTTCAAAAAAGGTGCAACAAATTAAACCTTCAGCTACATTTGCTATAGCAGCTAAGGCGAATAAACTTCGCAGTATGGGTAAAAACATTATCAGTTTAAGTCAGGGGGAGCCAGATTGCGATACCCCTGAAGAAATTAAGCAACATGCAATCCAAGCAATTTCAGAGGGATTTACAAAATATACAGCAATAGATGGTATATTAGAGCTTAAAGAAGCAATTCAACAAAAATTTATCAATGATAATAATCTAAACTATAACCTAGATCAGATAATAGTATCTACTGGGGCAAAACAAGCTATCTTTAATGCCTTATCGGCAATATTAAATCCAGCAGACGAAGTTATCATCATTGCTCCATATTGGGTATCTTATCCAGAGATGATTAAATTGGCATCAGGAACCCCCAAAATAGTCCAAACTTCGATAAAGAATAATTTTAAACTTGCTCCAAAAGATTTAGAACAGGCTATAAATGACAAAACCCGATTAATTTTATTAAACAGTCCATCTAATCCATCAGGAATAAATTACTCTAAAGAAGATCTACAGGAAATTGGTAAAATATTAAATAAATATCCAAAGGTCATGATTCTTTCTGATGATATTTACGAGCACACAATTTGGGATGGATCATTCAATAATATAGCTACAGCATGCCCAGAGTTAATTGATAGAACAATCGTTATCAATGGTGTATCAAAAGCTTACTCAATGACAGGATGGAGAATAGGGTATGCTGCAGGCCCAGCAGAACTGATTAAAGCTATGAAAATCGTTCAATCTCAAAGTACCTCTTGCCCAAATTCCATAGCTCAAAAAGCTGCTCTAGGGGCATTAAAATTACCAAACTCAATTATCAAAGAAATGGTGAGCAATTTTCAAAAACGGCATGACTGGCTTTATCCAGCCTTGCAAGAAATACAAGGAATCGAGGTTATCCCCAGTCAAGGGACATTTTATAGCTTCCCCAACATCAGCACAATCTTAGAGAAATACAATTTCAAAGATGACGTTGAATTCTGCGACAGATTACTAGAAGAAGCTGATCTTGCCCTAGTACCTGGAACTGCTTTTGGTAATAATCAACACATTCGTATTTCATTTTGCATAGATGACAAAGTAATCAAAGAAGCTATACAAAGATTGCATTCTTTTATATCATCTCTTGACTGATGCTAGACCATCAAGGTAGAATTTCATCATATTCCCCGGTAGCTCAGTCGGTAGAGCGGGTGACTGTTAATCATTAGGTCGGCGGTTCGAGCCCGTCCCGGGGAGCCATATAATTCAAGGGGCAGTACAGGGAGAGGTTTTTAATTAAATTATAATTAAGAATATTGGTGTCTATTTAATTAATACAACAAGAAGATGAGGAAGATCGCCCTAAAAAATTTATTTATTTTATCCTTAACAATAATTATATCCAATTATACATATTCGGCTAAACATCAAGTTTATTTAAGTCAGTCATTAATTGATGCCGATTCATTTCTTTTAACTAATTATTCATTAGAATTTTATATCAGTGGAAATATACAAAAAACCGTAATATTTGCCCCAAAGATAGAACTGGGTAAAAATACAATCAAAAATGTAAAAAAGGGAATAGACGTCCAAGCAGTAACTCAAGGAGAAATACAAATGATTGCTGTAGAAAATATCTTATTACTCGACGCTAAAAGTAAAGGATCATACCATAAACTTCTAGAAGCAGTTCAAACAATAATTCCATTAAGGAAGCTATATAATTATAAGAATACTAAAACCGCTAGGAGTAGTATTGGATTGATGAAAGAAATAATAACTAAAGCTAATAAAGCAGGAGCTCATCATGTTATATTTCCAATACAGTTTAATGATAAGCTATATGATCAAATTATAGAAAAGTAATTGTGTTGTTATTTAAATCAGCAAATAAGTGATATATTAAATTTTCTCACAAGCAAATTTAACTATATATTAATTGGCCTCTGCTAAAATATTATTTTTTAAAATTTGAAATAATTCTGGGGTATTAATAAGTTGTAGTTTCTGAGATTTAGTTAGACCTTTAATAGCTCTTTCTAATCTCAAAACTATTGATAAATTATTATGTATAGACCAACTTGCCACTAATTTTTTTGGGGGAAAACTCCTGGTATATTTACATGCTGCAGTCCCTTTTAAATGTTCTCTAAAACGTCTATCTAGATCGGTGGTATACCCTGTATAAAAACTACCATTTGAACATTCAATAATATATATAAAGTAATTTTTCATCTATTTTTATTAGTAAATTACCACTAAGATTTTTTGTTAATTTGGCATTTGTAAGCATTGCCTATAAGTACAGTACTTGTTTGACTAGATGAGCCACCATACTCACCTGATGAACCAGTCTGAGCTGCTCTATTTGTTAAAAGATAAATTGTATCAGCTCCTAGCTTAGATGCATTGTTACGCAGATCATTCATAGCACCCTGTTCAAGGTTGGCATTGCTGGTCCACATTCCAGTAAAGAAGTTTCCCTGACTACCACGAACCTGACCCAAATACTTACAATTTTTAGGTTTTTCTGATACAACCTCGATCTGATCAGACTCTTGATATAAATCAATGGCTGAACAACCACCAAACAATACAAATAGTGAGTAAATCATTACATATTTTAGTCTGGCAAATTGCATACAATTCATTTGATAATAAATTTAACTTAGATTTTAACTTTATATTCTACTTAAAAGTATAATTTTTGTAAATTTATTTTAAATCTTGGAAATTAATGATAATGCTGAATAATTAAAGATATAGTTGATCATTTATCTGATCAATTCTAGTTATTATCGTTACCTATTAATGTATATCTTTCTTCTTTTTGATATCGAATTTCACGTTCTCCATATTAATACCATGTTGTCGTAAATGTTCTACTCCAATCATAAACTGTTTTCTGGACGGTTTATAATGCCCGCTATTATTAGTTATTTCTGTAATTTGTCCATTAGAATCTATACTTAGTGTTCCTGCAGCTACTACTGGAGCTGAGCTATTCATAGAACAGTGAAAAAATAATTTTGGTTCTCTCCAATGATTGAAAATGGATAATTCTCCATATTGATTTAATGTATAGGCAGCATTATTTGTACGTCCTTTAGCTGTCATATCCTTAGTTGAAAAAATCGCATATCTAGATTTTACTTCATGATTTTCATTATATAACCAATCAGCTGCCCTAATAAAACGCTGCAAAGAAACTCTTTGCTGAAGTTTTCCATCTATGGCCAATACTCTATATTCAGCTCTTTGTTTTTCATTAAGTTGTAAAGCTCCATCTGAACCATCTCTTGGGTACCTGATATCAACATACGAACTTTGTCCTCTTTTTACTAATAATGCTTTCTTAGCAATACCTCTGAACTTACCAATAATTCTTGATGGAGCAAAATGAGGATGAATACGCACTCCCAAATTAACATTTTTACCAGGTATATATTCAGGATCTACAGTTTTTGCTCTTTTACGCATATAAATAAAATAATCTATTATTTTTTGATTATTGCTATCAAATATTTGCTCAATATTCTTTTGGGTATATTTGATAATCCCCTCATATCTATCTTTTTTATAAGAATCTATAGATATCTTGTTAAAATTTTCTTTTGCTAGTTCATTTATTTCAACTGCTAGATCTAATTCTTCCGCTAGAGTTAGGTCATTACTAATATATTGACTAAGTAACTCTTCCATTTTATCAACGGGTTTCAATATTCCCTTTGCTACCAAATTTAATCTGCTAGGTCTATTAAGTAAGTGATGATTAAGTTTTTTTATGGAGGTTTGAGACCCCACTCCGTTCGAAAACACAACAAGAATCTTTTTCGCGATTTTCTAGACATGCGAACTAAAAAGTGTGATTAAGTTTTTTTATAGTTATTATTTTTTTTGCTGTTTTAGGAGCTTTTTTAGAAAATATTCTAAAAGCATTATCACGCAAATTTTTACTTTTAGTATTATTTGATATACCTTCTATATTATATTTAAGAGCCTTTACTCCTTTTAATACAACTCTTGCATCAGCATGCGATAATTCAGATTCAG
>JABSQI010000118.1 GCA_013215905.1 Legionellales bacterium
AAAACAATGATTTTTTGTCTCCACCATTCGCAAGATAATGTCCATGACAACGGTGACCTGAAAAAATACTATCTCCCGCAATTAAATGTGATAGCAAACCAACAGCTACGGCTTCCTGGCCTATACATGTGTGCACCGTACCTCTAAGAAACCCTTTGTCATACATCCTTAAAAGTGTTTCTTCAAACACTCTTATTTCAATCATTTTTTTATGCAATGCAGCTTGATTCATCGTAAACTTTTTTCACTGATTTAACTTTAAAATTGCTATAACACAAATTTTTATACAATAATTCGTATTATTCTATTAAATTTTACTCGAATTTTAGCATTTTCTTGCATGATTGCCCACACCGTGTTCATGACAACAGTATTAGATTTTTTGTGTTCTATCAGCTATCTGTGAATCTTAGAACATGGCCTCTGAACAACTAACAATTACAAGGTGACAGTCTCTTAAGTCCATACAATGGTGCTTATCACCTAGTTATGAAACGAGACAACTGTTACCTATAGCACAATAATTGTTCAAAATATTGTGGATGTAGTTAACATACAAGTTACAAAATACTTTAATAAAGATTATAAAGAGATTGATAGTAATTAGAGTTTCAAATTTAATATGCATAAATAATATAAAAGACGCTTTATTATTTTATACAAATATTTTTGTATAAAATTTATAAATAAATTATTTATGAGGCTTGATACCCTTTCTTTTTATTTTACTATTAAATATACTAATCCTCACTTTTTCCGCAATTTAGTAATAGTGCAATTTTTCCCGCTAGGTGAAACTTTCCTTCACTTTTTGGACAGAAATTATATTATCTTAAATACATTTAAATTCACAATTTGTTAACTTTTTTAATAACGCATCTAAATTTATACTTTACAATTCTTTTTTACCAAACAAAATTCAATTACCAAAAGTACAAATAAAATTATTAATGATAGGATTAAATTGGCTAGATCACTCTTTGTTATAATCTTACACACTTCTTGGCTACAAAAAAATGAAAAAGCTTTTAAACTAACCAATACTTCAGCTCCTACAACTAATAAAATCACTCTTCTAATAAAAGAACTAAATTTTATCGAAAGTAATATGGTCAATAAAAAAAGAGTTATATATAAATATCTATGCCATAAACAGATATCACAAGCAGGATATCCCATATATAGTTCCCAATATATTACATTGCTGCATCCCCAGATAGCTAAGACAAGAGAAGAACAGAAAAAACATTTATATAAATTTGATTCCCTCATACTCCCTCTAAAATTTAGTAGATATTTATATTAATAATGAAAGCATAACTCATCACTAATATAACATAATTTAGTGTATAATAGTCGATACGCTATAGCCCCGGTGGCACAGCTGGATAGCGCGATCCCCTCCTAAGGGATAGGTCAGAGGTTCGAATCCTCTCCGGGGCGCCATTCTTATGAACACTTTTTTAATACAATATGTGATAAGATAAACTACAGAAAATTGAAATAGACGTAAGATTTGTTTAAATAATTTTTTTCACGAGTAATTGTGCTATTTGGACAGTATTCCAAGCGCCACCCTTTCTAACATTATCAGCAACAACCCAAAGATTAAGGGCATTTTCACGAGTAATATCCTTACGTAAGCGCCCAACAAATACATCTAACTTGCCAACAGCATCCGTCATTGCAGTGGGATATTCTTGATCATCAAAAAATTTAAGACCTTTTGTTTTCATGTACTCTTTTTTTAAAGCTTCTAAATCAACAGACTCTTTAGTTTCAACATTTACACTTTCAGAATGTCCAAAAATAGTAGCAATTCTAACAGCTGTAGCATTCACTAAAATTTCTTGATCGTTAAATATCTTCCTAGTTTCATTAAACATTTTCATTTCTTCTTTTGTATATCCATTATCTAGAAACTCATCTATGTGAGGTATTGCATTGAATGCTATTGGTTTATCATAAATAACAGCCTCACCCTCTTTTCCATTTAATAAATTTGTTGTTTGAGATACTAATTCTGAAATAGCTTTTCTACCTGTACCAGAAACAGACTGATAAGTACTAACATTCACTCTATTAATACCATACAATCGATAGATTGGTTCTAATGCAACACACATTTGAATTGTGGAACAATTTGGATTAGATATTAATATAGGAGATTTAACATTATCTAACTCATAAGCATTAACTTCAGGGACAATTAATGGGATATTAGGATCATCTCTATAAGCAGATGAATTATCAATAACAAAACATCCTTTTTCCACAGCCTTTAAACAGTACTGTTTAGATACCTCACTTCCAGCTGCAAATAAAGCCAATTCTACCTTGGAAAAATCAAACCCCTCTAAATCTTCAATATAAACATTTTTATTATTAAATACTATCGACTTACCAATTGATCTAGAACTAGATAAAGGAAAAATTTTATCCACTGTGATACTACTATTATCCAATAATTGAATAATTGTTTCTCCAACAACACCAGTTGCCCCAACTACCGCAACATTTACCTTACTGCTAGCACCCATTCAAAAATAACTCTCTAACTCATCTTTAGTCATTGTGAATATACCTGAGCCTCCATTATACAACTCAACCCAAGTAAATGGTATAGTGGAAAAATATTGCTCTAAATTATTAGCAGATTCACCTACTTCTATGAATATTACACCATTATCAGAAAGAAATTTTGCTGCATTTCTCAAAATTTCCTCAACAATTTTTAGCCCATTATTCTCCGCTACAAATGCTAATTTAGGTTCATGATAAAACTCTTTGGCTAATTCATTATATTCATTAATACTAACATAGGGAGGATTAGCAACAATTAGATCATACTTTTTTTCTGTATTAACATTATTAAACAAATTAGACTCATTCAGAAAAATTCTTTCTTGTAAGCAATGTAGTTTGACGTTTTTTCTAGCAACATCTAGTGAATCATTAGATATATCAATAGCTTCCACAATACAATTAGAAAATTGATGAGCTATAGAAATAGCTATCGCACCGCTTCCAGTACAAAGCTCTAGGACATTATGAGGCTCAAAATTTATCCAAGGAGAAAAATTATTAGTAATGATCTCAGCAAAAGGTGATGTCGGAATCATTGCCCTATTATCTATATAAAATTTTCTACCAGCAAAATAAGCTGAGTTAGTTATATAAGGTGCTGGAATTTTTTTATTAATTCTATCTTCAAAAAAAGTCATAATTTGATCGATTTCTTCTGCTGATAAAACTCTTTCCAAGGGTAAAGAGCCCCTTAATAGATCAATTTTTAGCACATATGCTACTAATACATAAGCTTCGTCATATGAATTATCAGTTCCATGATAAAAACATAAATCACTATCTGAAAATTTTTTACTTCCAATATCTAATATTTGAGATACAGTTTCCAATTTAATATTCATTTCCCCCTAAAAACTCATAGATATATTGTTACAATTTAAATTAATAAATGCGAATAAAACAATAATAATTAACATATTTTTTAACATCTATTTTAGCATAATTAAAATATAGCCAAACTAGATAATAATAATTACTTCTATATCATCGATATTTAAATTTAGTTGACATTATCCATGCTATTTTGAGATTATAAAACATATAAACTTCAAACGGGAATATATATGATAGTCTCTCCTAAAGTTCGTGGTTTCATTTGCACTACCGCTCATCCACTAGGGTGCCAAAAAAACGTAGCCAACCAAATAAATTTTGTAAAATCCCAACCATCCATAAGTGAAGGGCCAAAAAACGTACTAGTTATAGGTTCATCTACAGGTTATGGTTTAGCTAGTCGGATTGTAGCTGGTTTTGGCGCACAGGCAAAAACATTAGGAGTATTTTTCGAAAAAGAATCTAATGGGAAAAAAACTGCTACTCCTGGTTGGTATAACAGTTCTTTTTTTGAACAAGAAGCAGAAAAATCTGGTTTATACGCTAAAAGTATCAATGGAGATGCTTTTTCTAACTCTATCAAAGAACAAGTAATAGAAACTATCAAATCTGACTTAGGTGGAAAAATAGATCTTGTTGTATACAGTCTTGCAGCCCCAAGAAGACAACACCCTAATAAACAAGAAGTCTTTAATTCTACATTAAAACCAATTGGCAACAAATATACTAATAAAACAGTAAATGTCATCGATGAAGTTGTCAGTAATATAGATATTGAGCCTGCAAATGATCAAGAAATACAAGGAACCATTGAAGTTATGGGAGGCGAAGATTGGGAATTATGGATTAATTCTTTACTAGAAGCAGATGTCCTCTCTGAAAACTGTAAAACTGTAGCTTATTCTTATATTGGTCCAGAACTGACCTACCCTATATATAGACACGGAACAATTGGTAAAGCAAAGGAGCATCTAGAAGAAACTGCAAAGAATTTAAATAACAAACTAAATAAAATCAATGGTAATGCTTTTATCTCCGTCAATAAAGGACTAGTTACACAAGCAAGTTCTGCAATTCCTGTTGTGCCATTATATATTTCAATATTATACAAAGTTATGAAAAAACATGGTGTCCACGAAGGTTGTATTGAACAAATCTATAGATTATTCTCCCAGTTATATAACCAAGAACAATTATTGTTGGATTCTCAAGGTAGAATTAGAATTGATAATTTAGAAATGCAAGAAAACATTCAACAAGAAGTACAACAAATATGGGAAGAAGTATCTACCGACAATTTAACTAGTCTTACTGATATTGCAGGATATAAAGATGACTTTTATGGATTATTTGGCTTCAATGTTCCTAGTATTGACTATACTAAAGACGTAGATATAGATGTTAAGATCCCTTCTTTGAAATAATAGTATTTATTAATTTTTAGAGCATGATTTTTTTGCATAAATATCGCTCATAATTATTTCTTTTTAAATATAAAAGAAGAGTATTTTTTAGCAACATAGCAACAGTCATAGGTCCAACACCTCCTGGAACTGGAGTGATCCAACTTGCTCTCTTTTTAGCTTCAACAAAATCAACATCACCTACAATCCCACCATTTTTGATACAAGCAATTCCAGCATCAACAACAATTGCATTGTGTTTTATCCAATTACCTTTTATTAGAAAAGGTTTCCCAACTGCAGATATTAATAAATCAGCCATTTTAATTTCAGATTTTAAATCTCTAGTTTTAATATGACAAATAGTTACTGTACAATTATTCTCCAATAATTGCATGGCCATAGGTCTACCCACTATATTTGAAGCACCAACAATAACTGCCTTTAAGCTACTTAGTGATATTTTTGTTTCCTCTAACAAACGCATAATCCCTAAAGGTGTACATGGTCTTATACCTTGTGTTCTTTGAGACAACTTTCCTTGATTTAATGGGTGAAATCCATCTACATCTTTTTCTGGTGAGATAGCTTCTAAAATAGCTTTTTCAAAAATATTTCTTGGCAATGGTAATTGCACAAGTATTGCATCTGTCAAAATATCTTGATTATATTTTTCAATTATTTTAATTAAATCATCTGTATCAACCAAGTTTTCTATTAAAACGACCTCTGAATCAATACCTACTTCTTTACACGCATGATGTTTTTTATCAACATATAACTTCGAAGCTGGATTTGAACCAACCAACAAAACTACAATTTTAGGAGGCCTTTTACCAGATACAACAAGAAAATCAACAATATTTTTGATTCTCTCTTTCTCTAGAAAAGCAATTTTATTACCATTAAGTATCTGTGATATCACATTAAATAACCTTTAAATAGATTACTAGTAAATAAGTTATATTATTGAAAACTATCTTTTCTAAATTGCTCCTTTCACTAGTTTCACTGCTTCATCACAGTTATCAACAATATGAAATAAATCCAAATCATCTTTGGATATCATATTTTTTTTAAGCATTTGATTTTTAAACCACATAATAAGATCTTGCCAATATTCTT
>JABSQI010000119.1 GCA_013215905.1 Legionellales bacterium
CTAGCAAAGTAGTCGCAATTGTAGGCGAAATAAATGAAAAAAATGAAATAGAAATAATCGGAGTAGGCTCAAATCCTTCTATAGGATTGAAAAGAGGAGCAGTGGTTAATATTGAATCGACGGTAAAATCTATTAAAAAAGCTACTAAAGATGCTGAGGATATGGCTGGGTGTAAGATTTATTCAACTTTTACAGGAATTGCTGGGAGCCACATTCGTAGTTTAAATTCTCATGGGATAGTTGCTATACAAAATAGAGAGGTTTCTAATGCTGATATTGAAAGAGTAATTGATGCAGCAAAAGCTGTTGCTATACCAGCAGATCAGAAGTTGTTACATATAATTCCTCAAGAGTATGTGATTGATAGTCAAGAAGGAATTAAAGATCCGGTAGGTATGTCAGGTGTACGTCTTGAATCTAGAGTTCATATGGTTTCTGGTTCTGTGAGTGCAGCTCAAAATATTGTTAAATGTGTTAGAAAATGTGGTTTGAGTGTTGGGAATATAATTTTAGAACAGCTTGCTTCTAGTCATGTTGTTTTAACAGAAGATGAAAAAGAATTGGGGGTGTGTCTTGTTGATATTGGTGGAGGAACTACTGATATTGCAATATTTACTGAAGGTTCTATAAGGCACACAGCTAATATACCTATTGCAGGTGATCAGGTGACTAATGATATTGCAGTTGCTATCCGTACTCCGACAAAAGCTGCGGAAGAAATTAAATTAAAACATGGTTGCGCATTAATGAATGTAGCTAATCCAGGGGAAACTATTGAAGTACCAAGTATTAATGAAAAGCCTAGTAGAAATATTACTAAAATAGATCTTGCAGAAGTTATTGAAGCAAGATACGAAGAGCTTTTTAGGCTAGTTAGGGCTGAGTTAAGAAAAAGTGGGTTCGATGAGCTTATTCCTGCAGGAATAGTTTTAACCGGTGGTGGTAGTAAAGTTTCAGGGGCAATTGATCTTGGTGAGGCAGTTTTTCAAATGCCTGTGAGATTAGGAACGCCTAAAAAAATAGCAGGATTGACAGAAGTTGTTAATAACCCTATATATTCTACAGGAGTTGGATTATTATTATATGGTTACGAACAAAAAATTTCTGGTAGAAGTGATGATTCTTTAATGAAGAGCGCTTATTCTGGTATTTGGACTAGAATGAAGAATTGGTTTCATAATAATTTTTAAGGTGAAAATATGAATTATAATAGCGATTTAATGTTTGAAGTATTGAATGATAAGGATCAAAGTGCTGTCATAAAGGTTATTGGTGTTGGTGGCGGTGGTGGTAATGCTATTGAGCATATGGTCGCTGAATCTATAGAAGGAGTAGAGTTTATAATTGCCAATACAGATGCTCAAGCTGTACAAAATTCTAGTGTCAAAACAATTATTCAACTTGGTGAATTAATGACCAAGGGGCTTGGTGCAGGGGCAAATCCTGACGTAGGTAGAAGAGCCGCTGAAGAAGATCATGATAAGATCCGTAGTGTTTTGCATGGTTCTGATATGGTATTTATTACCTGTGGGATGGGAGGCGGAACAGGAACTGGAGCAAGCCCAGTCATTGCAGAGATAGCTAAATCAATGGATATTTTGACCGTAGCTATTGTAACAAAACCTTTTTCCCATGAAGGTAAACAGCGTATGGCTGTTGCAGATGAAGGGATTGAAAATCTTGCTAAACATGTTGATTCTTTGATTACAATTCCAAATGATAAGCTACTGTCAGTTCTAGGAAGTAGTATTACTTTATTAAATGCCTTTAAGTCTGCAAATGGTGTTTTACAAGGAGCAGTTCAGGGTATTGCTGAGCTTATTACAAGGCCTGGTTTAATAAATGTCGATTTTGCGGATGTTAGAACCGTCATGTCTGAGATGGGTATGGCTGTTATGGGTACAGGCTCTGCTATTGGTGAGCATAGAGCTAAAGAAGCGGCTGAAATAGCGGTATCTAGCCCTCTTTTAGAGGATGTTAACTTTGATGGGGCTAAAGGGGTATTGATTAATATAACAGTTGGTGGTGATATTTCACTTGGCGAGTTTAAGGAAGTAGGAGATGTTGTAAAAGATTTTGTTTCTGATAATGCTACAGTTGTTATTGGTACTGTGATAGATGATGAATTGCACGATGAAATGAGGGTTACAGTCATTGTAACTGGTATTAATAATGTAACAAATGAACGAAAGATTGGAATTGATACCAAGAGAAAAGATGGTACACTGGATTATAATCAATTGGAAAAACCTACTGTTATACGTAAACAAGGTGCTGTAGACGATAATCTTGACGAACAGGTGCCTGCCGATGTAGAGTATTTGGATATTCCGGCATTTTTAAGAAGAAAACATAAGAATAACTTGTAGCTTATGGATTTTGTTGTTAATTATACTTGATTATTTTAAAATTGTTGTTACAATAACAATGTATATATATATTGAACATCTGAATAAATGATAAGACAAAGAACATTTAAAAATGTCATTAAAGCCACTGGTTTAGGGTTGCATTCTGGTAAAAAAGTTTATATGACTTTGAGGCCAGCACCAGTTAATACAGGCATTGTTTTTCGCAGACTTGATTTAGATGATCCTGTATATATTCCTGCAAAAGTTAGTTTTGTAGGAGATACTCGTATGTGTACCTGTCTTGAAAAAGATGGTATCAAAATATCAACTGTTGAACATCTTATGGCTGCCCTAGCGGGTCTTGGAATTGATAATGCTTATATAGATCTTACATCTGATGAAGTTCCTATAATGGACGGTAGCTCTGCCCCTTTTATTTTTCTCATGCAATCTGCAGGAATAGAAGAGCAAGATGCTGCTAAAAGATTTATTCGAGTAAAAAAATCAATAATGGTTGGGGGTGAGGATAAATCTGTAAGGTTGGAGCCTTTTAGTGGTTTTAAGGTTTCATTTAAGATTGATTTTGATCATCCTGTTTTTAAAGATAAGCCAAATTCTTTAACAATCGATTTTTCTACAACATCTTTTGTTAAAGAGATTAGTAGGGCTCGTACTTTTGGTTTTATGTCTGAATATGAGATGCTTAAAGAAAATAATTTAGCATTAGGCGGTAGTATGCATAACGCCATTGTTGTAGATGATTTTAGAATTCTTAATTCTGATGGGTTACGTTATAATGATGAATTTGTAAAACATAAAATCTTAGATGCAATTGGTGATTTATATTTGTTAGGTCATGGTGTAATTGGAGAATTTATTGGCTATAGATCTGGCCATCATATGAATAATATGATCCTCAATGCTTTATTGGAAGATCAAGAGGCATGGGAATTTATCGAGTTTGATAATTATGAAAAATTGCCTATAACTTTCTTTGCTCCAAGTTTTTCTGTTTAATAGAATGCTATCTTGGTTTGATGTATAAATCTATTTTATCTATATTTTGAAATTCTTTTTTTGCTATTTCTAGCAGTTTATCGTATATAAATTTTCCTTTTGTTGCCCACGCTGCGCTAGAAAATTCTAGTATTAAGCAATTATCGCGGATATTGGCTACAGTAAATTGATCTTTAATTGGATCAGTTATGTATTTTCTATATATTTTGTTAAGTGCTATAATTTGTTGTGATTTTAAACATATACCATTAAGTTTGCTATTTTTATCGTTTAAAACGTGACTAAAGTTATTCATCATAACATCTAATTAGTTTATAATTACTTATTTTTCTAAGGTAACTAATGTTTAAAACCATTCTAACAAAAATAATAGGAAGTAGAAACGATAGAGTTTTAAAATCTCTTAATAAGAAAGTAGATATTATAAATTCTTTAGCAGATGATATTGCTAATTTAAGCGATGCAGAACTTGCAGGAAAAACAGAGCATTTTAAAGAAAAAATACGGCAAGGGAAGGATATTGAGCATATTTTGCCTGAAGCGTTTGCTGTTGTCAGAGAGGCGAGTACAAGAATATTACAAATGCGACATTTTGATGTACAATTGATTGGTGGATTAGTCTTACATCATGGAAAAATTGCTGAAATGCGTACAGGTGAAGGTAAAACTTTAGTTGCTACTTTGCCGGCATACTTGAACGCTTTATCTGGAAAAGGGGTTCATATTGTAACTGTAAATGATTATCTTGCTAGAAGGGATAGCGAATGGATGAGACCAGTATATGAATTTCTAGGTATGACGGTTGGAGTTATCTTATCTGATATGTCTTATGAAGATCGCAAGGTAGCTTATAACTCAGATATAACCTATGGTACAAATAATGAGTTTGGGTTTGATTATCTTAGAGATAATATGGCATTCTCCAATGATGAAAGAGTTCAAAGAGAATTAAATTTTGCTGTAATTGATGAAGTTGATTCTATATTGATCGATGAAGCTCGTACTCCGCTAATTATATCAGGCCCTGCTGAAGATAGTTCTGATTTATATATAAAGATCAATAATATTGTGCCAAAGTTAGATCGTACCTATGAGGAAAAAGGTGAGGATGGTGATTATTATGTAGATGAAAAATCTCATCAAGTTACTTTATCTGAAAAAGGTCATCAGAAAGTTGAAGAGTTGATGGTTAATTTTGGCTTGATAAAGGAAGGTACTAGTTTATATTCAGCTAGTAATATTTCATTAATGCATTATTTAAATGCATCACTAAAAGCCCATAGCTTACATACAAGAGATGTAGAATATGTCGTACAGAATGGAGAAATAGTTATTGTTGATGAACATACAGGACGGACTATGCCAGGTAGAAGATGGTCTGATGGCATACATCAAGCTATTGAAGCTAAAGAAAGTGTAAATATAAGGAATGAAAATCAGACTCTAGCGTCCATAACTTTCCAGAATTATTTTAGATTATATGACAAGCTTTCAGGAATGACAGGAACAGCTGATACCGAGGCATATGAATTCCAGCAAATTTATAAATTGGAAGTTATCGTTATCCCTACTAATAAACCAATGATTAGAAATGATGAAACAGATCTAGTTTTTCTAGATATCAAATCTAAGTATGAAGCTATTGTCGAAGATATAAAAGATTGTGTAAAGCGCGAGCAACCTGTTTTGGTAGGAACAACTTCTATTGAAGCATCAGAAGTTTTATCTGAGCTATTAAGGAAATACAAAATTCAGCATAATGTGCTAAATGCTAAATATCATGAGAAAGAAGCTTATATAGTTGCGGAGGCAGGAAGGCCAGGTTCTGTTACTATTGCTACGAATATGGCAGGTAGAGGTACAGATATTGTCTTGGGTGGTAGTGTTGATAGTGAGATTTCTAAATTAGGTACTGGCGCTACAGAACAACAAATTTCTAATATAAAAAATAATCACATCGTTTACCACCAAAAGGTTATTGATGCTGGAGGATTAAGAATTATTGGTTCAGAAAGGCATGAATCTAGACGTATTGATAATCAATTAAGAGGGCGTGCTGGAAGGCAAGGTGATCCTGGTAGCAGCAGATTCTATTTGTCCTTAGAAGATAAATTGCTGAGAATATTTGCTAGTGAGCGTATGTCAGGTATGATGCAAAAACTTGGTATGCAGGAAGGTGAGTCTATAGAGCATCCTTGGATTAATAAGGCTATAGAAAACGCACAGCGTAAGTTCGAAGGTAGTAATTTTGATATACGTAAGCAGTTGTTAGAATATGATAATGTTGCAAATGATCACCGCCAAGTTATTTATAAACAGAGAAAAGACTTATTAGACGCCAAAGATATCGGTGAAACAATTGATAATATTATTTTAGATGTTGTTGATAATACAATTAGTCAATTTATTCCTCCTAATTCTATTGAGGAACAATGGGATATTTCAGGGTTAGAAAAGCAGTTAGATATCGAATGTTCTTTAGAACTTCCAATTAGTGAATGGCTTGAAAATGACGAAGAATTGCATGAAGAACCACT
>JABSQI010000012.1 GCA_013215905.1 Legionellales bacterium
TAAAACACCTCCAATTGGTCTAAAAATAAAACCAATGGCAAAAGCTGAATATCCCCAAACTACTGCTAAAAATTGATTGTCGGCTGGAAAAAATAAAGGGGCAAATGTAGGAGCAAAAAAACCGAAAATCAGGAAATCATAATATTCCAACCCACTACCAATCCCTGCAGTTAAGATTTCCCTATATTTCATTTTATTCATGGCAAACTCCCTGTTAATTATTTTTCAATTCTACATTATTTTAATAATTTTTTAAAATGTATAAAGCCCTACATTATTTTAATATCTTCTGAGTGATTTCTTTACATCTGCTTTTCAGTTCTTTGAAGGACATACCAAAAATATGGTGCATTTCTACATTATGGATTAATCCATAGGTATAGCTATCTAACATCAACCATTCTTCATTTTGCAAAGAAATATCTTTTTTGGAACAACCCAAATTTTTCAAACTTTCTAAAAAATATTCTTTATCAGATAGATATTTAAAATTATTAGGCTCTTGGTAATATTTACTTCTTTCTTTGTCGAAATCTGATTTGATCTGCAAGAACTTATTAATCAGGGAGTTATTATAACCTTTAAAGAAATTAACGAATCCTTTTACTAAATCCTGCTCATTAACAATACTGTGATAGATAGCCGTATTAAAAGACGTAAAAAAATATATTCTATAATCAGTCGGCTCAATTAGTTGCTCTGTTAAATAAAACCCATATTCAACTGCAAACTGTTTTCGAAAGAATGAATCTGGTTCATGTAAGATAAAACCTAGTGTTTGCTCTCTTGTTAAATTATCATGGATAGGCTCATCTATTGAAGTAATTCGAATTAAATTTGTGTCAAGTTTATAATCATCTTGCTCAGTAGCTTTAAAGGCATAGATTATATGGCCATCTTGATAATTTTCTATAATACCGCAACCATCAATATTTTCTAATAGGAGAGAATAATCAATTATAGCCTTATTAAAAGATGACATCAGCAGGTCCTCCGTAACATTACTTTTTTATCCAATACGATCAGGCTTATCCCAATTATACATTCAAAAATCAAATTAAAAATAGGTCTTCCATATAAAAGAATTATCTCACAAACTTTTAAGTCTTTTATATACGACAACATTACTGATTTTTTTAAATACTACACAGATGTAAGCTGAATATTGATTTTAAAATTATCACCTATGTCGAAAAACCTATCATTGAAGGTGTAATATTTACAGCACAGATAATAAACTTAAGAAGAAACTACCTTAGAATTTCTCAATTTACCCAGTTGGTAAATCCATCTTGCTAATGAATCAAACAATACCGACTCACCAACCTCACTACTTTTCCCAAAACCAACTACTTCAACTCTAAATCCTTCTGGTAATAAGCTTTGTAAGACAGCACCCTGGCGCCCAACATACGGTTGATGAGAAATAGCTAATATTCTACCTGGAGCAGGGTTACTCTTCAACCAGGTACGTATGGTATCATCAGTAGTAGGTCTTGAACCAGAAAAATCAGTAGCATTAACAATTTGTATTTTATCCAATTTAATCAATTTAGTTTTAACAAAAATTTCATCAGCCAACCATCTCGCTGCCTCTACTTCAGTCTTTAGCAATTTAATTTGCTCTGCATATTCATGCTCACCCATTTTATCAAAATCTCCAATTGGGTGTAATTCTCTGGCACCAGTTAGAATAACTAATTTCTTAAATGTTATTTGATATTCTTGGAGAAGAGTTTTTAAAAACTCCATCCTTTTTATCATCGACGGGACAGTTGCCCCTAACAAAACTGCGTAAGTAAAATTATCATCAGTAGGGTAAACAGGCTCAATCATGCCAAGATTTCTAAAATATTCTTCATACTTATTTGTGCTTGAATGATTTATATCCCATCTTTCTTTATTTACATTTCTTAACCAATTCGACTGCGTAGTCTTCAAAATACCAGGATAACTACTATAATCTAAATTTTCCTCTTTTAACAAATTCTTAAGTGTTTCTGTAGGTACTAAATCTTTTGAAAAAACTGTCCTACCAGAATTTACCATTTCTGTAGTAACAGGAACTTCATCAAAATTTTGTAATAAAAGATATCCACTAACTAAAGCAAAAACTAGAAATAAAAAAACCTTCTTTTTATCAAACATTCTATTTTTAAAAATTTTTTTCTTAATCATATTTAACCTTTAGCCCCGGACTCTTATATTAATCTTTATCCTATTGTATTTTAATTCCTCTGAGATAATTCACTCTTTAAAAATAGGCTTAAATTACATTTCAAATCCAAAAAAATACTCAAACACTGTCCAACCCCAAACTACGCAAGTAAATAAAAGAGCTACGAACACAGCACTAGAAGCAATATCCTTAACTTGTTTGGACAATTGGTGCTGCTCTAAACTTATCCTATCAATAGTTTTCTCTATTGCAGTATTAAATAGTTCACAAACAATAATTAATACTAAACTTCCAAACAATAATATTCTATGTAATGCATCTGTTGCAACCTCAAAAATCAAAGGTGTTAATACAATACAACTCAAGATTTCTAGTTTTACGGCAAATTCTCTTCGAATAACAACATTCAATCCATTAATAGAATTTAAGGTAGCATTAGACAATTTTTTTATATATTCTTTCATAAATTATTATCACACCATCTTTCAATTTCAGAAACACTCTTAGGTAATTTTTTACTTAAAACATCACAACCGTCCCTCGTTACAACAACATCATCCTCTATTCTAACAGCAATATTATGCCATTTCTTATCAACACCTGCTATATTTTCACTTATATATATTCCTGGCTCAACTGTTAGTACCATTCCTTCTACTAAAGCAATGGGCTTATTGCTAGTAGAAAAATACCCACCAACATCATGTACATCTAATCCTAACCAATGCCCAAATGAATGAGGATAGAATTTTCTGTACTCTTTATTCTCTATTATTTCTTCTACTTTACCACTTAAAATTTTTAACTTAATAAGACCATTTACTAATTCTTTGATAATCTTATCTTGTATTTCCTGCCATATAGCACCAGGTTTAATCATCTCTAAACCTGTCTCTTGCATTTTAAGAACTAAGTTATAAATATTTTTTTGTTCTAGAGTAAATTTACCGTTGACTGGAAAAGTTCTGGTAATATCTGAAGCATAATTCTCATACTCAGCACCAGCATCTATTAAAATTAGATCACCATCTATAAGCTTAGAGTTATTAGCAATATAATGTAATGTATTGGCATTACCTCCACCGGCCACTATAGGAGAATATGCATGATCACAATTATTGCTATTAAATTTATGAGTAATAGTGGCTTCCACTTGATACTCATAAATATCTGAAGAATTGCAGATCTCTCTACAAGTAAACTTCATTGCCTTCTTATGAGCTTTTACTGATAAATCTACAGCTTTTTGAATCATAGCAATCTCTAATTTATCTTTTATCAATCGTAAACTATGAATTATCTCATTCACATCTTCAACTCTCTTAAGACCAAGACTATCATTATCTAACCAATGTTCATCTAAAATATCCCATCCTCTAGGGGAAGCGCTGAAAATCTCTTTTTTATCATTTTCATCTATCATATTGGGCGCTTCAGTAGGATTTAATAATTTCTTATATCCATACCAAAATTCCAAAATAGGAAATACCCTATCTGGCTTATAAATTTTCTTAGCTCTATTAGTACCAATAACTTCACCATCCCAAATTGAGTGAAGCTCATCTATTTCTTGGCAAAACAACCAATATTTATTTTTTTTGTTTTGTTTGATAAACACTACAATTGCATTACACTCTGGGAAACCTGTTAAATACCAAAAATTATTATTTTGACGAAATTTATAATGAACATCATTCGTCCTGACTTTCTGAGTACCAGAAACAATAACTGCTATCTCATCCGTATTCATCTTACTAAAAAATTTCTCTCTCCGTGCTTGAAATTGTTCCTGATGAATTTTTTGCTCTAAATTAATATTATCCATTAGTGTATGATACCCTCATTAGATGTTAAACTTTTACGTAATTCCATAAATAGCATTAATGCAGAAAGCCTGATAAATTCACATACCTCAAAAAAAGCTTTCTCTTCCTCATTATCAGAATTATATTCTATATCCATTTGCGTTGTTTCAATCATATAATCAATCACTTCCTGAGATTCATTACTTATTTTAATACTTTGTTTTACCATTTCATAAATTTCAATAAATCCTCTACACCAATCTACCAAAGCGATTGTCCTATAAGAAAGCTCTTCAGAATCATCAGGTAACAGCAAATCAAAATCAAATTCTGCAGAGTTTAGCATGTTCTTGCTAACATCAAATAATTCATGAATAAATACTGATATTTCTGCGATTTTTGGTTTAGTGATGTTTATAAAAGTGGTATGTTGAATAAGGATCCTATGCAGCCAATCATCAGCACTAAAAGACACATTAAAGCATAATGAACCACAAATAATTCCATGAACATATGCAGGATTACAAATATTGGCAAGTGAGCCAAATGAATCGACAATTTCGTCATATTCTGGGTAATTCATAATAATTTCTCATAATTAAATAACAAATATTATCCTCTATACAATAATCCAGCAAATACTTTACCCTAATTAAATGATTAATAAAGTTGACCTGGCAATAAACAAAGCATATATTATGCTTGCTATGCTAGAAAGTAATAACTTAGAACATGAAATATCTGTGCTAGAAAAGAACACTGAAGAGTTAATTTATGCTTATAATACTCTATTAGCACGCTATACCAGTTTAAAAACCGACTATTCTAATTTGGATAGAGATCAAGAAATCCAAAGAGCTAAATTAGCCACAGCTAAAAGTAAACTTACTAACCTTATGAATAAATTAAAAAGTATTGAGGAAAATCATGAGTAATGAACCTATTAATACCATAACCTTGCTAATTCTTGATAAACCCTACCAAGTAAAATGCGGTAAAACCCATATGGAAGAGTTACAAAAAGCTGCCTTTCATTTAGATGAAAAAATGCGTGAGATTAAAGATATGGGGCACTTAAAAAATTTAGATCACATTATGTTAATGGCTGCATTAAATATTGCCAATGAGTATCTTAATTGTAAAGAAAACCAAAACAAAGCCCAACCTGAACTAAATCTTAGAGTACAAAATTTACAAAAAAAACTTAACGATACTTTAACTGCAAATTTAGATAGTATTAGGTTATAATTAGATTACCTTTGGCTGAGTGCCAATTTGAACCAACAGTTTAAAATAGGGGTGTTGTTATGCTATAAATGTTGTGCAAGCTCACCTTTAGAGTGAGAAGCCTGATTTTATACTAGCTTTCCCCACCTGAGCCTTTGGGTTCAGACAGGCACCAGCTGAAGGCTTATTGATGGATAGTAAACAAGAAATTCGCCAAAATCTTATCGAAAAACGCGCAAATTTAACAAAGCAACAAGTTAAAATTGCTAGTGAACAACTTAGTAATAATATAGCTAATCTAGTAGACATTAAAGGTAAAAAAATCTCTTTTTATAAAAGTATTGAGAATGAAATTAACCCACAACTTGCAATTAAAACTGCCTTAAAGCTTTCTGTTAAATGTTATCTTCCAAAAATATTTAGAGAAGTAAAAAAAATGTCTTTTGTCGAATATGATGATGAGCAAATCTTGATTCAGAATCAATTTTTAATACCAGAACCAACCTCCACAAATTATATCGAAGCACCAAATCTAGATATCATCTTCATACCATTAGTAGGATTTGACCAAAAAGGCAATAGAATAGGTAGAGGAGCTGGATACTATGATAGAGCTCTTGCTTTCAAAAAAGATAACCATAATAGTAAGCCAGAATTAATAGGTTTAGGGTATGATTTTCAATTCATAGAAGATTTCATGCCAGAGGCGCATGATATAAAACTTGATCAGGCGATAACAGATAAAAGAATCTATAAATTCAACTCCGATAATAACTAGCAGAAGAATTCACGCTCTCATATACTTTAACACTGTGCAAAATTATATTTGGGAAACTGCTTATAAGATCAGAAAACTTATTAAACAAATGCATTGCAATATTTTCAGCACTTGTATTTTCAACATTCCTCATTAAGTAATATTTCTGATTATTTTGTATAACAAAATCATATAGGGCAACATCATCCTTAGTTAAAATAACACAATGATCAATATTGTCCGCAATCCATATATTAATTATTTTTTTTATATCAGAAAAGTCAACTACAAATCCTGTACTATTTAATTTATCAGCTTCAATATTAATAATAGCCATATAATTATGACCATGTAAATTTCGACAAATCCCGTTATAATTATTAATAATTCTATGGGCAGCAGAAAAATCCTTAAGCTTTATTTCAATACTAAATTTACTCAATCTTTTCCTATTATTTATACAAAAATGCGTTGCATTCTATCATGAAATTTTATTTTTATCAAGCAATTAAAAATTCCAAAAGAAATATTTGAGATGCTATCTACTAGTAGATAAAGCAAACAAATTTCAGCTAATAGTAATACACATTTTTAAATTACTTATAGGAATATTATGCATTATATTATTTGATAATACTAAATAAACTGGGATAGCTTGTAGGTCAATAATCTTTTTGCATTAATATTATAGGATATAACTGCAAATTATCTTGCATAACCAAACGAAACAACTCTTTCCTACATGCAATATAACCCTATTATCAAATATAATTAAATTATAAATAGTAATTTCTCCGAAAATAACCTAAATAAAAAAATTAATAGAGAATTCTGCCCTTTAATGAGACAATATTTGAAAAAAAACATACAAAATAGAACTTTAAAGTTTGACGGGGCAATAATAAGTGCCAACTGGCCTAATGGAACTGATTATTCAAGGCTCAAAACAACTGTTGACTTCTTTGTCAAACATAAAATCCCCGTTATGATTATTTTGCAAGGGTTTACTTTCAAAGTAAATGTTTTGAGCTATTTAAATACAAATTATGTGGAATTCTTGGTTAATGGAAAATCTAATATTCCTATAGATGAATTTGCAATAACAGGAAAATTAGTAAACAATAAAATAAGAAAATTTGTTCCACAGCATCCTTTAATTATGTTTCATCATCCAACAAATAATACAGATTTACATGACTATACAAACAAAACTGCAAAAATTATATATGAGGGAAAACCTTTGTATATTGATACATATCATTTATCAATAGAAGGCTCCAAATTATCATTTCCTTTACAAGTATTTGAGGAATTTTAAAAAAAAATCTCATAGTACGGGTTAATTGCTTCATCTAACCCTAATCCGGGGTAAGCCACGATACGTGTAAAAATGCCGTGCCAGGTATATTTATTGCTATTCATACTTTCGGATGTGATTTAAAACGGAATGTGCATATACATTTGTCTGTATTTATGAAAGGATTATCTAACAATGGAAATAAATTAGTTAATTTATTTTTTTCGCAAAAAGAATTAATGAAACAATGGAAATATAAAATAGTTAATTTGTTTAGAGAAGCCTATTACTCTGGTGAATTAGTTATCCCTGAATAAATTCAACTCCTTCTTAATCATATATTTAATTTCAATGGGTTTCTAAACCAACAATATCAGAAATATTGGCATGTCCATTGCACTAAACCAACTAATAGCCCTAAACAAAATATTGAGTATTTTGCCAGATATGTTAAAAGACCTGCTATTGCTGAATCACGACTTGTAAACTATGATGGGAATAATGTTATTTTTAAATATCTTGGCCATAAATCAAAAACTTTAAAAGAAAAAATTCTTTCCGCTGAAGAATTCATCGCCAAATTTATATCACATATTCCAGATGTCAATTTTCGAATCATCAGATATTACGGACTTCTTTCTAATAGAAAAAAAGGAAAATTATTACCTGAAGTATTATCATTACTCGAGCAAAAAGTAGAACAACAAACTCCGCCACCATCATATGATTCATTAATGGAAGAGAATTTTGATATCAATCCATTAAAATGCACTTTATGCAACAGAATAATGTTTATTACTTCAATACACTTTGGGATCACTAGCTCCAAAAAATTATTGTATTTCCATAGAGAATTAGCTCTTCTTAAAAAAAATTAATAATTGTTAAGGGATGAGTACATCTGAAATACGGTATTTTATTAATTTTTGTTTCTTTATTACTCGATGATAAAATCTTTTTTAGTTTGTTATAGAAGAGATAATTTTTAGTACAATTAATAGTATACTAACCTGTTCACTAAAATGCCAGGGGATACTTTCAAATTCCTAAATAACAAGTGTAACTAAATTCAATTCACTGATTCTCACCCATATCTAAAGATAGGAGGTTCTAAGAACAAGATCATTAACTTTATTTAACTCTCGGATAATGCTTACAACATGTAATATTCACCAATGAAAGTATTGTGACTTTGTGGATGTTGCAGTATATTGTAATGGTATTTCATGGAACTAAGGACTAAAGATGAGCAACTTTGAAAATGATTTGATGCATGGTTATACGCAACACTTACAATATTTTGATAAATGGTGCGAAAAAGCCAAACCAATCCTTGGTGAAATAAGACAGTGTGGATTAATAGAATTAAACAGCGATGGCACTGCATATATAGCTGCTAATTGTCCTGATATTGGAGAGCAAAATCTTACAAAAAGATGGTATGAGTATGAGGCTAATTGGTCTTTTTACAAAAACCCTAATAATGAGATAATCACAGATACAACCCAATTTGGATATGAAAAATCTAAAATTTATGAGCCTGAATTCAGGATGTCTTGGTTTACTGATAGGGAAATAGTTAATGCAGATACACAAAGAATTAGTTTTTTTACCGCCGATACGCCAGAGATATATACAAAACTAGTCCAGAATATGGGGCTCGTGAAAAAACTTTTAAAATTTTTCAAAGAAGAAAATAAACCTATAATAGAACATCAACAAGATCATAAATTTAATTTAGCTGAAATGAGTACAAATTTTTTTAGGAATAATACTCATGTAGATAAAAACGAAAGAGAAAAGACAAACGAACTTTTGCAGAATTTAGGAATTTTAGATGAGAAAGTTACGATTAGTAAACGTGAATGGCAATGTATTAAGATGTTAGAGCATGGAAAATCTGCTAAAGAGACGGGTGATATTCTAGGATTGTCTAATAGGACAGTAGAGACATTTTTTAATAGTCTAAAAAGCAAATTAAAAATTCATAAGAAAAGAGATATTTTAGAAATAATCAATTAAAAACTACAATAAGATGAAGTTTTGGTGGGGATATGCACAAAAAAGGAATATATACGTCAAATATAAAAAAAAATGAATAAAAATAAAAGAGTATTATTAATTATTTTTTGGATAATAGGCATAATACTCTATGTTCATGATAGCCCACCAATAGATAAACATTTTGCAACTTTAAATTATGGTATATTTTGGGTATTATGTGTCATACATATTATATTATTAGTCGTAGGTTCTATTGTAAGCAAAAAACCATCGCTTTCATTTAAAAAATTTTCTCTATACTACAAAAATTTTAATGTATATATATTAACAATATTAATGCCAATAATAATATTATCAGGCCTGTACTTTAATACCTATATATATTTACAAACTCCTTTTTTTGATAATTTATCTAGATTCACAATAGATACACCAAATACATTGCAACAAATCTCAGCTTCTTTAATTTACACTGCAATTGCATGTACAATCATGTGTCTATTTAATTTGCTTAATCATTTTTTGTTACGCATCACACCTAGCACTAAAATAAAGGAAAGCATATTAGCTTCTTGCAGAAGTATTGTATATCTTGTTTATATTTCATTTGCAAAAGAAATGATTTTTAGATGGATGTGGATTAATTCAATTTCTGCATTATTTTTTTTATTATCAAAATTAATATATATTACTATTAATTATAGCATTATAGTTTGGATATCTATTTTTATATCTAGTGTCTTTGAAAGCAAATATATTTTTAATTATATAAGAAAGCAATCTGATGATAATTCTCCTGATGATATACAGTATTGCTATTATCTTACTATATTTAATTGGGTATTTAGTCTAGGGTTAGGGTACTTGTTTTGCAAATATGGACTGTTATCTTCCATCATTACAAATATTTTATATTCTCTAATTACGCGGCTAATACTTATTTTGTCTAAAGACAAAGAGATGATTGCTGAATAAGTTTTGGGTAAAAAAAATATGTTAATATTTCATATTTAAGGATTGAATATCATCAGCTTGTGGAGGTGTAATTTCCTGTTCTAAACTATTTAATAAATCTTCTAAAGCACTTCTTTTTCCAAATATAAAAGGAGATTCTTGTTTTTTCATCTTAATGGTTTGCTTTCCTATTTTTATAGCCTCTTTTAGTTCTCCTAAAGTTTTATCGCTCTGGTCTTGCAAAAAATCATTTATTTTTTTCTATAATTTCTGAAATAATTACATGAGCTTCCCTTTTTTTAACTAAACCCATTAATAAACCTTTCTGCTTGTTATATATTTTTACAAGTTGCTTGTATAAATTATTTTCCATGGATAAGTCGGGTTCTAAATGCTTTTTAAATTTATTTTTAAGAGCTTGTTTGCTGATAGGCACTATTTTTATGTTTTTACGTCTCAGGTATTTCTCCATCTTTAAAATATTTTTAATTTTATCTTTTATACCTAGAAATCTTGCGGTTTCTACAGCTTCCTCTCTATTATCATACTTTCTTACATAAAGTGTTCCAGATTCTGTACTAGACTTAGGGTGTACATAAATTGACAAAGAATTGTATTTTGCTCCAAGTTCATCAGGTGCCTCTAATAATTTACCAAATGAATCCGATAAGCTAGTTTCTTCATCAGCATCTTTTATGGCTTGAGTATATCCTTGGCACTCTCCATGAGCACATATAATCTTACCGCCGGGAAGAATAACACCAGCATCAACAAAATGTTGGATGAAACTAGAGCTAAAACAAGTATCAAGAATTAACAAATCTGTAGTAAAAATACTATTTTTTAAAAGCTTTTTTAATCTATTTGCCCCTATTCCATTAAACATTGAAGGAGCCCCACTGTGTGAGATATTGCCATGATCACCAGTAAATAAAATATATTCATAGTGCCCCTGTAAATCAAATTTTATAGGAGAATATTTTTTAGCAGTTACAAAACTGCTTGGTTTGATCTTTTTTTATATCATCAATCAATAAATTGTGTTTTCTAACTGTTTTTAGATAACCCTTAAAGAAAACTAATCCCTTTCTTCTCCAAGATTGTCCCATTTATTAATCCTGTGCATATTTTATTAAACGCATTATTTTACCCATAACATATATATTTTAGAGTGTAGGAACTATTAACACATGTCAATCTACAAGCTTTTAATTTAATACTATATTTTCTAAATATATAACATAACACATAGCAATGAAGGCTAATGTTTCTAACTAAATCTTCTATATTTTATTGACTCACTAAGTTGGCTCTTCGAATACGAAGTTACGAAAACCTACGGTTTTGAATTATTGTATCTAATTTTGTATATTTGATATTCAAAGAAGGGTACAATCACATATCGGTTGAAAAACAACATTTGTTATCTTCAAAATAAAGGTCAATGTATGACAACTTGGTGACCAACCACCCTTCTATGGCGCAATAATAGATATATTCTTATCATATAATATATTTATTATCCCTATAGAGTATAATTATATCTCTTTATGAGTTAATGATAACTGTCTTGAAACATACATTGACAATTAAACAAATATTAACATCCAAGGGAACGTGGTATAAATCTTATGAAAAACATAAAGCCCTTATAAGAAAACATAATATTCTGAGACAAAAGATAATTTTAATGTCAATTTATCAAAATACAAATTATGCAACAGATATAATACTTATTAAAGTAATAATTTTTATACCAAAAAAGTAGTATTTTCGATTCTTTAGCTATAAAATAAGTTTGGAGTAGAAATCAGAATATAATTTGCTTGCAAGCGATACTTTAAAATTTTATGGTCTCTGAATACAACAATCATAATAGTTTTATTCCTAAAGAACATTCAGATCAATCCTGTATGTTTTTTATTGGAGAAAATTTAATTACTAATTTAAATTGTATGACTCCATTCCTTCTTTTTGGCAAAACGACTAAAGAATTAAAGTTAAAAATTCTTCATACTTTTATTCTGGAAGGCACAATACTTATAATAGAATGTCACAATGATAGAGAATTAATTAAAAACGAGCAACACAAATATCAATTTCATAGAATCAAGGATTTTTTAGCACAAACACATCTTAGTCACCACTCTCAGATACTAAAAGCTTTTCATTGGATTAATTGGCATAACCAAGCTAAATACTGTGGTAGATGCGGACAAATTCTAAAATTTTATTTTAACAAACCAGAAAAAAAATGCCTATCTTGTAATAGTTCTATATTTCCAAGATTCTCTCCTGCAATAATGGTTCTTATTCATGACAGAAATAAAATCTTACTAGCTCGCTCCCCTCATTTCCCCAAAGGTCAATATAGTGCTATAGCTGGATTTATTGATCTAGGAGAAACTGCTGAACAAGCAGTACATCGAGAGGTGAAAGAAGAACTAGGAATAGAAGTTACTGATCTTGAATATTTTTCAAGTCAAACTTGGCCATTTCCAGATAGTTTTATGATTGCATTCAAAGCTCGTTATTTAAAAGGAAAAATAATACCTCAGCCTGATGAAATAGAAGATTACCGCTGGTTCAACAAAGACGAACCTCCCAAATTACCTAATAGTGCAAGCATTGCCGTTAAACTAATAAATAGTTTTTATAGTATCTAAAATTTTTATTAGTATTTATTCACATATTTTTTACTGTTCTAAAAACAGATATAAAAAAGGTTGTCCTTAATTAATCTGTTGTTGAGTCCATTTATTTACAACTAACATTACTTTATCAGTAGAAATACTATCCATACACGTACAGGATTCCCCGCTCTTATTGCGACAATATTTACAGTCTGTTTCGCTGACTAATATTTCTACCTTACCTCCAAGAGGCTTCCACCTTCCTATACCTATTTGTTTAACTTTGGGGAACAGCCCGAGAGTTGGAATATCAAGAGCTGCAGATAAATGAGTGGGCCCAGTACCACTGCCAATAAACCCATCAGCAAAAGAAATAAGTTCTATTAAACCTTTCAATGTTAACTTTCCCATTGCGCATCTCACATCATCTACTTTGTCCAATATTGATTTTTGAAATTTATCTTTCTCAGAATTTGTGCCTGTTAAAATAATATTTATTTTTTCCTTATCCAACTTGTCAATCAGCTCCACATGACACTTAGCTGACCATTCTTTACCGTTTCCATTTGAACCCGGATGCAAAATAAGATTAAATTTATCTTCGCGTAAAAATTGAGATACTTTCTTAGATATTGTTTTTGGCTTGCTTAAATTGATAAACTCAGACATTTCACTAACAGAGGGCAAATCATAGATCTCAAAACAATTTAATAATTTATTCACAAGCTCCGACTCATGTACAGAAAAATCTCTTCTACTCATTAATCTTAATTTATTTGAATATAATAAATGTCTTAATTTTGACAACCTGCTTACTCTAAAAGGAACTCCAGCAAGTTTTGATATTTTAGCTAATTTAGTATTTGGAAAAACATTAACTATCACATCAACATTCATTTTTGACAATATCTCAACTGATTCTTGTATCGGTAAATATTTAAGAAAATCCCAATTTAAAAAACCATCAATATCAGAATTTACTTCAATAAGATCTTTTACATATTCTCTGGCTAGAAAATATATTTTACTTCTAGGGTATTTTTTTTTTAATAGAGAGACTAAAGGAAAAGTAAAAATGACATCCCCTATATTATCAATTCTACTAACAATTATTGTCCTAGGATTTTGTATTTTTCTAAAAGATAACATCTATTATTTTACTAAATTTTTCCAGCCTTTAAGCTGTTTCTTGTTAACATTTTACTATAATATCGAAATAAAACAATTGTACAAATACAAATAATGCTGTAGAATTTTCTATTACAATACAATTAACTCTTGCCTAATTAATATGCTAGATAAATCAATATTGGCCCAATCGGACAAACCAACAGAGTTTTTTAGAAAATACAGCAAGCCATATCATATATTATACAATATTAGCTTATGCAGCCTAATTTCCATAAGCTTTTTTCTACCGATATCTACTGCAATGACCAATATTTTATTCTATCTAACTACAATCTTAATAATCATTACTTTTAAATGGTCATATATTTATGAAACGATAAGAACAAATAAAATAGCTATTGGATTATTAATTTTCTGGCTCCTATTCACAATAGGGGTATTTTATACTGAGGCAACTTACCTTGAGGCTATAACAAGATGGAAAAAGCATGCCAAATTTCTTATTGCTCCTTTTTTCTTTTGTCTATTTAGAAACAAGAAGCTCGCTCTATATGCTATATATGGCTTTATCGCAGCAATGCTACTAACATGTTCACTAGGTTATTTAAAATATTACGGTTTAATATCATTTAAGCAACATCTTGCTGGACCCACATCTGTTTTTAAAAGTCACATTCAAACCAATTTTCTATTAGCGTATACTGCATTTTTGCTACTAGTATTATCGAATTATTTTATTAGATTTAGATCTATCTTGATAATTTTATTTTTATTCGTTACATACAACACTATGTATCTAGGCACAGGTCGAACTGGAATGGTAATTTTCTTAGTACTAGTGTTTTTTTACGCATTAAAAACATTCTCATTTAGAAAAATTATTCTATCAAGTGTTGTTATCCTCCTCCTCCCAGTCTTATTATTTAACATTTCCAATTCTTTCCACAAAAGAGTTATTACAATCAAAAATGATATAAAATCTTATCAAAATGATAATCCTAATACATCTGTAGGATTAAGAATCAGCTATTTTATAAACGGAGTAAAAATAATTCTTACTAACCCTTTGTATGGTTCTGGTACTGGAAGTGTCCCCTCACAATTTCAAAGAATAGAAAAACAAGAAATTCTACAAACAAATAATCCTCATAATGAATATATCAATACTGGGATCCAAATAGGCATAATCGGATTAGCTTATTTGCTATTCATGTTTTCTATTCAATTATATCACTCAAGAAAATTACCATTCCCAATCAATTACGCATGTCAAGGATTACTAATATCAATTATAGTAGGATGTACGGCTAACTCATTATTAATGGATACTACTGAAGGTCATTTTTATGCTTATTATATTTCTGCTTTCTTTTTTAATCGTAGAGACGATAACAATATAAAACAATTTTCTTCTATCATAAATAGAAATTTCTAGCTAAACCACGTCTCCAATATTATAATTAATATAGATATATAATACATACAGACTAAATTATATTAAATATACTATTACACTAAATCTCTATTTTGTAAATATTGATTATTTATTATATTATTAGCACTGAATATGTTAAAGCTAATATCAAACAACCGGGTTATTTTAACATCTATCCTAATTATGATAGTAATGTATACAACGCCCAATTATATCTATGGAAAAATACAAGAGCTACAATATCTAGAAATCAAATCTAAGAGTCCTACAAAATCTCTTATTGTATTTTTACATGGTCTGGGGGGTAATACCCAAAGATTTCTGAGGATAATCTCCAAACTTAATCTTCCAGACAGTACATATTACATCATTCCAAAATCCCCCAGTCAGCCAATAACTATTAATCAAAATAGAATTACCCCAGCATGGTATGACATAATAAATTTAAATAATTTTGGTAATGAATCTGAACAGGATATTTTTCAATCAACTAAATTAATTCACAAAGTAATCAATACTGCTGAAAAAATTGTGCCAACAAATAAAATATTTTTAATAGGATTCTCACAAGGAGGTGCTATGGCTCTATATTCAGGACTAGTTTATGAAAAAAAATTGGGGGGAATTGCTTGTTTATCAGGACATCTCCCTATAATAAGCATATTTCCTAAAAAAGCATCTCCACAAAACATCGCCACAAAAATATTTATGGCTCATGGTACCCTTGATAATGTTATATCTATAAAATATGCAGCTAATAGTTATAAATTACTCAAAGAGTTACAGTATGAAATTTACTGGAAAGAATACCCTATTCCCCATGTTATAACTGCAAATGTTCTAAGTGATTTAAGAAAATGGCTTCTTAATAATATATCTAAATAAAATATATAAACTAGATCATCGACATTTTTAACTTTCACTCGTACTTTGTTTCTGGTTTCTTGATTTTTGATACACATGCAGTATAGCTTACTGATGCTCGCCCATGTCTAAAGTCAGGGGCTTTATACTACCTGTTGGTAAAATGTCAGTTTCATCACTTTCGAGAATGCAATAAGCCATTTTTTTGAATACATCTGATGATGTAGGAAATCCAATATTTTTTAGTACAACAGCAGAACTTAATGAGCATCAAAATATACTGCAAAAATACCCTATTTTATAGAGGTAGTTTTTTTACTGCAATAAATCATTAAACGGATTCCATGCGTGCACTGAATCTGAAGTTTTAGAGTTTCCAGCAGACTCTGCAGTATATAATTTAAATGTCTTTAAAGTGTCATCTTTAGAGTTAAATGCTTTCAATTCACTTTTTGTAATCTTAAGAGTTTTTAACTCATATTTTCCGTTTTCCCCAAACATCTCACTATTTTTAGAATTAAAAAAACTTTGTAATATACTGTGTGGTTTATGTACTTGCTCGTCATATTTCAAATCATCCGCGTTAGATTTAGCATTGAAAAGAAAATGTCTTATATATTTGTTATGCATTTCAGTATATTCTTTAGCTTTTTTATTTTTGCCGAAAGCTTTTAGACAAAAACCTTTTTGTTCAGCAATTTTTTCGGCCAATAGAATATGACCACATTTTATTGCAAAATAAACAGCTGGCAACTCGTTTTTTTTTCCAACAGCATTTACATCAACGTTACCCTGAGAGTGCAGAAAATCTATTATATCTTCTCTACCTTGGTGAGCTGCTACTCTATAGGCAGATTCTATGCCAGCAACATCATTTTTATGCTTTTTATAAAGGTCTTTGAATTTTGCAATGGATTTGCTACTAACTACACATTGCGATAATTGCTTACCAGAAAAGGAGATAGGACAAATGCAAAACATGCTCATTAATGCTACTAAATTAAAATATTTCATATAAGGCCTCCTTAGCTATTATCGGTATATATTATATTAGATTTAGATTATTCTGGACAGTAAAAATATAATTGTGCTTAATTAATATTATCAGAATAAGTAACATAATGTTTTACTTAAAACCACTTTCTTTATTTACGGACCTTATTGAACAACTCAAAGGAAGATATGCTGGAACTAATTGTTAATCGCAAGCGTTTTCAATATTATATATATAGAATATTACCAAGGAAGTTTTATGTTTAGCTAGCACTGAAAACAAATGAAGCAAAAATACTAACACAATAGATAAAGTACATTCTGTAAAAGATAAGAGCAGCAGCAGTTTTATAAAAGGGTAGGAGTTAACAATATTAATCTTAGCTACCGATAAAATAAGAATACCTTTAGGATTTGTGTTTTATTCGACTGATCCAGAATACATTGATTCATAAACTAAAAAAATGTCTAACATAAAATATATAGTTATATAGATCCTTATCAAACTAGATTTTCTTGTTGTGTAACTGAGTCTAAAACAATATCTGAATTTTCATTAATTCTAAGTTTAAAACTTATAAGTGATCTATGAAATTTTACTGTAAAGACTTTAGTTTTCATACCTTTTCTATTTTTTAGCTCTATTTTAAAAACTAAAAAAGAGTTTACATCACTAAATGTATAAACACCTAAAAAATATAAATTCCCAGGTGCAGGAAATTCATTAGGTTTAAGGCTATCATTGCTTTTAATAATTTCATAAGGAAAAACTTTAGATCCTGCACAATAAATAATTTTGCTCTTACCATCAATCTTCTCGTAACTTAAATTATAAGCAATGTCAGCTATTTCATGAATATAACTATCTATAGTAAAATGAATAGCATAAGATTTAGATAATATAATAAATAATAATGAGAAGATTCAGCACCCTGGTAAGAAACCAAGCCGTATTCAACACCTGGCGCAGGAGTTTTGCCACTTACAACAGTTTCGTAGGACCCTAGGTTTAGTAGTAAACTACTTATTCACCTTTCTTCCC
>JABSQI010000120.1 GCA_013215905.1 Legionellales bacterium
TAGGAAATATTAAAATTCTATGTAACAAAATGTCTCGTTATGTCATGCAACTCAATATTCTATTTTTACCTGGCTTTATGGAGGTAGCTAGAATTGCCAAGAAATAATAAATGTTGCACAAGATCCTAAATAATTTATTATGCTATTTTATTGAATGAGCTTTTTTTGTAACGGCTTAAATGATTAAGAGCCATGCCAAAAAAATATCCAGAGAATATTCCAGTTAGACAAAATTCTACTATCTTAATCTCATTGTATAAGGAGATATTTTTTGATTTTAAGAAACCAAATATATATTTAATAGTAAAGAAGGCTAGTAGTAGTAAAAGAGTAGAATAAGTTCCTGGTATTTTTACTGCAAATTGTTCAGGGATGATTAGTAGTTTTTGCTTTTCTGTGTACTTGAAGCTGATAAATATTGCTACCCCTAAACTGAATAAATAGACAATAAAGATAGTTGTACTAGAATTAATGAGTTGTTTATATTTTAGTATAAAAAGTACAATTGGGATTATGAAGAGTTTTGGTATATAAACTATTCTTTGTTTTGTCGCTAGGATTCCTACAAAAAATAAATATCCAAGAATAACCCATACCCAGGTAGGTGTTCCTGACAATATTTTAAGAACTATTGAGATGCTACTTGGATCTTTCATTTATTAAATTTGGAATTCAATTCATCAATTGTAATATAAAAACATATATATGAAAAGAGTTTGAAAAATTCAAATAAATATAAATCTATGAAATAAAATGCTAGATTTGGCAAAATAGGGCGGTAATTTACTGTTTTTGGATTACAAACTTTAATAGTAGAGATTAAAATTTCTTGTAATTATCAGTTCATGCTGAAATAATACCTATACATAATTTTATCATAGGAAATACAATGTTGAAAAATAGAATAATGTATGGAATATTCGCTATATTTGTTTTGGTGGGCATCGTTGAAGCCTCAAGTGGTTTGTATATCTCGGCACATTTATGTGATTTGAATACTGGAGCAGAGATAGATATTTTTTGGGAAGTATTAGCTGATGGTAAAACTGTACATACATCTAAGAAATTTACCTTGAGAAATAGTGAGACACATGCATTTGAAGAAGAAGTACCAATTAATATCCTTGTACAAGTTAATAGAGCTAAAAAAGTTCAAGTGAAGTATACTTATGCTCATAAAAAATATACTAATAATAGCATTTTTTTGCCTTTTGATGAAAAGGATAAAAAATTGATTTCAGGTTTTACCAGAATATTTTCTAAAAATTCTAGCCAAGACCAACCAATTGTTATAAATAACATAGTTTATAATTATTATGTTGGATATACTATTACAGTTAATATAGAAAAATCTAAAAAAAGTGATAATTTGTTTAAGTTTGATAAGGCTATCCAGTTGGATTTTTACAAGGCAAATAAGAACAGCGAAGTAAAACAAAATAATTGTGAAAAAGACGTAAAAAGTAGTTATACGAAGGAGCATAAAGGGAATTTTATTATTGAAAGATATTTATAATAATTGATAAAATTTCTAAAACTCTTTTTAAAGAATAGTTAAATTGCTAAGAAGGGCGTCACGATACTCACCACACCTAAAGACTCGGTGGTATCAGTCTGGAACAGTAATAAATTGCCTTTATTATGCTTAAAAGCTTTGCTTTAATTGAGTAAAACTAATACTATATGGGTTTAGATAACCAAAAGGAATGGAATTCATATGTCAAAAATAATAAAAACATGGTATGCCAAAAATTTTACTCACCCAAGTGCTATAAAAATGATGGTGCTAATGTTAGTTACTATCTCGACCTTGTATTTTCTAGGAGGAATATTGGCTCCGATTGGTATTAGTATTGTTATAGCATATTTATTAGATGGGGTAGTTGATAGATTAAATAAAATAAAAATACCTAATATTATCTCTATTATATTGGTCCTGCTTATAGCACTTGGGATCTTATTTATTTTGGCTTTTTTATTAATACCAGTCCTGTGGAATCAATTAGCAGAATTAGTACAGGATATTCCGACCATTGTTGCCAAGAGTCAATCTTATGTTGTTAATACTATCCAGAGTTATCCTGAATTTTTTTCTTCTGAATTTATTGATAATTTTTTTATTAACTTTAAAGATGAAATATCTGCATTTGGCCAATTTATTATTACTTTTTCTATAGGTTCAATTCCAAATTTAATTATTATGGTTGTTTATTTTATAACTATACCTTTATTAGTGTTTTTCTTGTTAATGGATAAAGTATTAATTTTAAATAACGCTAAGAAATTATTCTCCGATGATAAGAAAATTTTAGCTGTAGGGCGTGAAATTAATCAGAAGCTAGGTAGTTATGTTAAAGGTAAATTTATTGAAATGGCTATTATTGCTGCAATTGCTAGTATAGTATTCATGATAATGGATTTAAATTATGGGCTACTATTAGGTTGTCTCGTTGGTGCGTCTGTACTGATTCCATATGTTGGAGCTATATTTGTTACTATTCCAATAATTATTATTGGATTACTTCAATGGGGTTGGGGATCTTCATTTATATGGCTTACAGTTATTTATAGTGTAATATTATTCTTCGATGCTAATGTCCTTGTACCATTTTTATTTGCAGAAGCTATGAAAATGCACCCTCTAACTATTATTGTTGCAATATTTTTATTTGGTGGTTTGTGGGGATTTTGGGGAGTATTTTTTGCTATTCCTTTAGCTGTTATAGTAAAATCAATAATAACGATGTGGCCTAAAGCTACTAGATCAAAAACATCTACTGTATAGAGATAAGATATGTTTACTGGAAGTATAGTTGCTTTAATAACACCGATGTATAAAGATGGTTCTATTGATTATTCTACTTTGAATAACTTGATTGAACTGCATATTAGAGAAGGGACTGATTCTATAGTTATTTTAGGTTCTACTGGAGAAGCTTCTACAATAGACTTAGATGAACAAATATCAATAGTTAAATCCGTAGTTAAACAGTCTGCAGGAAGGATCCCTATAATTGTTGGAAGTAATCAAAATGGAACCCAAAAAACTATTGATGTTACTAAGAAATTTGTTGAGCTTGGCGTTGATGCTTGTTTATTGGCATGCCCAGGGTATATCAAACCTACTCAAGAAGGTTTGCATGCGCATTTCTCTAAAATATCTTCTTCTGTGGATATCCCATTAATTTTATATAATATTCCAGGTAGAACATGTTGTGATTTGTTACCTGAGACAGTTATTGAACTTAGCAAATTACCCAATATAATAGGGATCAAAGAATCATCCTGTAAGTTACAAAGGGTTAGTCAGATTTTGGATAAATGTTCCTCGGATTTCACTCTATTAGCAGGAGAAGACAAACTAGCTTTAAGTATGCTCCAAGAAGGAGCTAAAGGAGTGATATCGGTCACTGCTAATTTGGCCCCTATATTGGTTAAAGAACTTATTATGAATGCTTTAGCTAAAAAATTTGACATTGCTCAAACTATTGATCATAAACTTAGCATATTATACGAAAAACTATTTGTAGAAACTAACCCTATCCCGGTAAAATGGGCAATGAATAAATTAGGAATAATTGATAGTGGGATCCGCTTACCATTGACTAATTTATCACCTATATATGAAGATGAGGTGAGTAGGATATTGAGCGTTGATGGTTTAATTAAGGTTATTTAATGATGAAAAGCAAACTTATATTTATCTTTACGATAATTTTTATTTCAGGATGTACTCAATCAAAAGAATATTCGATTTATAGTCCTGAAAATTTTTACGTTGTTGGACATAAAGATCCTATTCAGTTTCCAAGCGATATTAAATTAAGAAAAGCCCAATCAGCAGAATTCTATTTACCTAAATCTCAAGGGTTACCTAAACCAATTCCGTCAATACTACCACCAAATAGTGAGGCTCTAAGAGTATACTTAGCTGATGAAGATAGATTAGATATGCCTTACTATGAACGGTTCCCGGTATATAGTATGCCTGTAGATCCTACAAGTATTAATGAAGAATTGAAACTAAATCACTATGATAGACAGCCTATATATCCTTTGTCTAAATGATAACCCTAGTATATAAAGATATGAATGGGATTTGTTGGTAGTTAACTAGTTAGTTGCTGGTGCGAAATTAAAAATTATATGTTGGTTCTAAAATAACTTTGCCTGTATTATATCTAATCATCTGTCTCAGATTGAAAGATAATAAGGATGTAAATCCAGATGCTTCAATGGTTCTGTCCGACTTCATTATGCTTCTTCATAGATACAATCATAACGCTCATTAAATATTAATTTTTTTTCTTCAGGTAAAGATTTTTTAGATAAAACCAATATTTCCAAGCAAAACTCTTAATTATTTTAATATTTACTTATATAGGTTCATATTTAAATACACACATATTCATTCAAATATTCCAATATTTTTTGCACATAAAACTAATTTACACAATAATGCACTATCGTTAGGATATATCATATTAGATTCTTGAATAGTTGAGTCAATATCTATATTTTAAATATTATTAAACTACACTATAAATGGATTTTTGATTTAGTAACTAAACTTAAGCTATCTATTGCCATCTCCGTATAATTGTCCTAGAATCGAGATATCTTAAATACTCTAATCGGAATTATAAAATATGACACTTATTAAAAAAAAATTAGTGGTGGCTTCTATAATATTATTTTCTATTTATATTGATATAAGTAACGCCGGATATATTTATTTTAATAATAGTTCTAAATTTCAAGTTAAATTCGAAGCATTCGAAAAATCTGGGGAGAAAATAGGGGAGCGCTTATTAGAGGCAGGAATTAACAAGCATTCTGCAATTACCACAGATGTTAATTTTATTATTGGTGCAAAAAAGCAATTTAAAGAAGTAAAAATGTGTGTCACAATTCATCAAAACAACCCGACATCTCTGACACAAGCATTAATATTTTCATATTGGTTTAGAACAGAAACTAAAAAAAGAATGCATAAGGATTTAAGTAGCGTTGCTAAGATGTTCTTTATAGGAGATATTTCTAAAGAATTTAATATTAAAGTTCCTTATTATGTGTCAGATGATACTACTATTTTTGTTAACAAAGATAATTCTATTATCATACGTACAAAAATAGAGAATAAAATCGATACAAGCAGTATTGACTAGTATTTTAAAAACGTTCTTTCTGATGCAGTACATTAAAATTTTACTTTATATTTCGCGCCAGATACTAGTTATTTGTTAAAGCAGAAATAAACGCCCCTAAAAATCTAGCTGACTCTCCTCCTGTAATTGCTCGATGATCAAACGTTAGGGAAATAGGCAGCATTTTACAAATTTCAGGTTTATTATTTATTGGAGTGATAACATCACGGATTTTACCAATTCCTACTATAGCTACTGATGGCGGGACAACTATTGGGTTTGCATATTTCCCAGATATTGAACCAAAATTTGATAAAGTAATAGTCAGATTTTTTAGAACATTTGGATCAATAGTTCTTGCTTTTACGTCTACTTTGTATTTATTTATTTTATTTCTAATTTCTGCATCCGATAAATTTTGTGCTTTAGGTATTACAGGCACGAATAACCCTTCTTGGGTATCCATTGCAATACCTAGGTTAACATCAGAAAAAGTTTTAATTCCCATTGAATTGGTAAAAAACCATGAATTTAAATTAGGTTCAACCGTAATAGCTTTAATTATAGCTTTAATGATTTGAACAGTAATGTCATTAAAAGTAAAATCCGGGGGGAATATTGCATCTTCAGTA
>JABSQI010000121.1 GCA_013215905.1 Legionellales bacterium
GCCGCAACCATTACAGAGTACGGGGTTATTCAACCCGTCACTCTTAGAAAAGTAAAGAGAAATCAATACCAAATTATTTCGGGAGAAAGAAGATACAGAGCTTCTAAACTTGCAGGCCTTTTAGAAATTCCAGGATACCTTAAACTTGCCAACGACAGCGAAATGCTAGAAATGGCATTGGTTGAAAACATTCAGCGAAAAGATTTAAACGCAATCGAAATTGGAAATAGTTACCAACGGGTAATCAAAGAATGTAAATTAACACACGAAGTATTAAGTAAAAAGGTAGGTAAAAACAGATCGTACATCACCAATTACTTGCGCCTTTTAAACTTACCTGCCGAAATACAGGAAGGATTAATAATGAACATTATTTCGATGGGACATGCCAGAACGTTATTAGGCATAGATGACCCAGGGTTAATGATTCAAACTTATAAAGAATTAATTGATGGCAAACAACTTCCAGGAAAAATCATGGATTTAATGAAATCTAGTTTTTTCCTACTATAATCATAAAACTGATCCTTCATAGTGATTGCCTGTAAAAATAATTTACCTCTTTTTTTAAGTAAAGAGCTACAAATTTCAAAATATTTTGGCATATATTTATGTCCAACAGCCTCAATCATTTCAATTGAAATAATAGCGTCATATTTTCCTTTCAAATACCTATAATCTAAATTTAGGAGTTCTATTTGGTCAGTAAGATTATTGAGTTCAATAAGATTTTTTACATATTTATATTGTTCTTTTGAAATAGTGGTTGTTGTAATTTTACATCCGTAAGTTTTAGCAATATATACTGCCATCCCCCCCCAACCAGTTCCTATTTCAAGTATATGAGTATGTTTATTTATATCTAGATTCTGACATATTATTTTCATTTTATTTACCGAAGCATCATCAATATTCGAATATTCTTCTCCAAAAACTGCACAAGAATACATCATGTGTCTATCTAAAAATAACTGATAAAAATCATTACTTAGATCATAATGAGCTTGTATATTTTTTTTAGCTTGTTTAATAGAATTTCTCTCTAATAAATATTTTATTTTTCTAGGTAAATATAGTAAATATTTATAACCATTTTCAATTGAGTTAAATATCTCATGATTATTTAAAACTAACCTCATAAGACCAACTAAATCATTTGTTGACCAATTATTATTAATATACTCTATTGCAGCACCATTTATCCCAAATAATAAAATTTTTGTATAAAAAACATCATTATTAACCTGTAAAGTTAATTTTTCATTTTGTTTATCTACAGAATGTAGATCTCCATTTTCAACTATTTCTATCCCAGCCCTTTTAGCTGCTAAGAGAACTTTTTTCTTAGCAATAGTATTTAAAAAGTCTAAATTAAATTTATTTTTATAGTTTTTTCTGACAATTGTGTTCATGATTTATCCTTAAATTTTGGGTGATAAACAACTTTTACTCTCTTAAACCACAATTTTAGTGCTTGATAATGGATCCCAAATATCACTTTATACGTCATTATTGGATATTTCATCAATATTAAAAACATATTTTTACGGTTAATAGCTTTTTTCTTTAAACCCATTTTTGCAATAAATATAGTTTTATTATTTTCTATATTATTAATTGTAATATTTAGCATATCCTGATATTTTTTACATGATAAAACATAATCCATCTTCATCTCCATAAACGGAGAAACATGCATTTTTTTATTGAATCTAAATTTATAACCATTTAAATTTTCTCCCATAGGAATTTCAAGAAGATAACAGTGCTGCTCTCCCCATGGTGTATTATTAACTTCCATTATTACAAATTTTATTAAATTATTCTCTGTACAAAAATAAAAACTAACAGGATTAAAACAATATCCAAAATACCTAAAATGTGTTAGAAGATAGATATCTCCATCAAATTTCTGCTTAGCACCATCTTGTATAAATTTTTTAACACTAATAGCTAATGCTTCAGTAGCATCTCCCATATGATCACTGCGTTTAAAATAGGCTAAATTAAATTTATTTGATGACCAGAATAAATATTTATCAATTTTTTCTTCCAAATTATTAATATTAACAAACATCATGAATAATCTATATTTAAAAAAATGTTTTCTTGGAAAAAATCTTGTATGAGTTACTATACCTTCATATATACAGCTATCCACTATTTAATCCTTTATTAAAATATTTGAAAACTCTAAGAGCACTATTAACACCATCTTCATGAAAACCATTAAACCAATACGCACCACAAAAAAATATTTTGTCCTCAGATGATATTTTATCAAATTTTTTTTGTGCTATTGAAGTATTTAAAGTGAAAAGTGGATGTTTATACCTAATTGTCTTAATTAAATTCTTAATTTCCTCCTTATAATTAACAGACACGAATATATTAGTATTCGTATTAAGTTTTTGCAAATTATTCATATAGTAGGTTAATGAGAGTTTGTCGTGATTTATATAATAATTCCAGCTAGCCCATGCTCTTGTATTTTTTGGCATAACTATTTTATCTGTATGTAATGTAACAATGTTATCCTGATACTCAAAAGCTCCTAAAATATTTTTTTGTTCTAATGTTGGATTACTTAATAATTTTAAAGCATCATCAGCATGCAATGCACATATAACATAATCAAATTTATAATTCTGAATTTCTGATTCAAGATATATTTTATTAAACTTACTATTAATTTTAAGTACAGGCTCACTTAATTTAATCTCACCATTGAATCTGCTGATTATTTTTTTTATGTATGATTCTGCAGCATTATCAATCGAACGCCATTGGGGTTGATTATATAAAGTCAATAATCCATGTGTATAATAAAACCTTAATATAAATAAAATAGGCATATTTAAAACCCTTTCATATGATGATGACCATATTGCACCTGCAAGAGGGATGAAAAATTTATTTATAAAATTTTTAGGATATTGATGAACGTTAAAAAATTCACGCACTGAAATATTGCAATCATTTTCATGTAATATTTTATTTGACATTTTATTGAATTTGACAATATTATATAGCATTTTGATGAAATCATAATCAAATATTTTTCTTCTATCTGCGAATATTTTATTTAAACTTGGAAAACCAAAGCTCCCATTATTATCAGTGACACTTATACTCATATCAGCATTATTAGACTTCACATTTAATAATTTTAATAATTTACTGAAATTTGGGTATGTAGTTTCATTATATACGATAAAACCTGTATCTACTTTAACAGTGCTACTATTCAATTCAATACTGTGTGAATGTGCGTGTCCTCCTAATCTATTATCTGAGTCAAAGATTGTAATGTCATAGTATCTATTCAAACAAAATGCCACTGTCAAACCTGAAATTCCTGCACCTACTATTGCTATTTTTTCTCTCATACCATCTTACTAGTTATAAATAACAAAATTTTTTTAGGAATAATATTTGCCAGAAATATTATAAATGTTAGTCTTTTAGGAAAACGAATCACCGTCTTTTTTCTAGCTATACCCTTTATTATAATTTTTGCAGCTTTTGAGGAACTCATTAAAAATGGCATATGGAATTTATTTAAATCTGTTAATGGAGTTTTAACAAATCCTGGATAGATAGTTGTTGTTGATATTTTTTTATAATATGAAGCAGCAAAACCTTGCATCATCGTATGTATTGCTGACTTAGATGCGCAATAAGCTTCTGCGCGTGGAAGTCCTAATAAACCAACCTGTGATGACATACAAACAAGTTGTGGAGAATTAGATTTTTTTAGAAAAGGAAGTATTATTTCAATTCCATATACTATACTTAAAAAATTTGTCTTAATTAAATGTTCAAATATTTTATGATCAAATTTATCTTTATCTAAATATTGATTCGTGCCAGCATTAAATATAACTATATCTATATAATCAGTATGTTTTTTAAGAATATGCCCAGCCTCTAGAAAATTATTAAACCCATCTACATCAAATAGTATCTTACGAGACCTGTCAGGATATTTTTTTAGAAGAACGTTTATTTCAGTATCATTCCTACCTGACAAAAAAACAAATCCCCCTAGTTCCAATATTTTTTTAGATAAAGCTAAACCAATTCCAGAGGTACTACCAGTTATCCAAATTTTTTTTCCTGCATAAAAGTTATTTAAAGTCATAATCAACAAATAATCCGTTTGAACTATGCTATAACATATGATTTTAATATACCATATTACTAAAGAAATAATTATTAATTTAAAATATCAGATTGTGTTTTTATCAATTTTTCTGTCTGAATTTGTTTCAGATAAACTAAGAATGCAACATCATTATTGTGCTTATAGAACATCAAAAAAACATTTGTTTTTAGAAAAAATAAAGTTACCAAGATCAAGAATCAACTATATTTAGTTGTAAAAATGTTATGTATGGATTACAAATTTAATTAAAAGCATCACAATCAGTTAGATATTTTCAAACAATTAGGGTATGAATATTATCAGTTCCCTCATAAGTAAATACAGTTTCCAAATTTAGTAAATGACGAATTACGTTATATTCTAACATTATCCCATTGGCACCTAGGATATTTCTAGAATTTCTAGCAATACTCAATGCAACTCTACAAGCATTACGTTTAGCCAGAGATACTTGAATATGCCAATCCTTTGTCATGAAATTATTTGCAAGTTGAATATTTAATAGTTGTGACTTTATTAATTCTTGATACATATCTACTAGATCTTTTTGGATCAACTGATAACTAGCAATAGATTTGTTAAATTGCTTTCTGTTTTTTGCATAATCTAGCGTTGTTTTGAAACAGTCCATCGCAGCACCAATGGCCCCAAAACAAATGCCAAATCTTGCTCTAGTTAGACATTGTAAAGCAGCAACAAGCCCTATTTCTGTTCCGGGAAGCATACAATCTTCATTGATCGCTACATTGTCAAAAACTATTTCCCCAGTTATAGATGCCCTTAAAGACATTTTATGTTTCATCTCATTAATAGTAACTCCTTTTAAAGCACTATCAACTAAAAAGCCTCTAATTCCATCATCGGTTCTTGCCCAACATATAATTACATTTGCAATAGGAGCATTAGTTATCCAGGCTTTAACCCCATTTATTATCCATTTGCCATCAATCTTTTTGGCTGATGTCTCCATACCTGAAGGATCTGAGCCATGATCAGGCTCAGTGAGGGCAAAGCACCCTAAAAACTCACCTGAAGCTAGTTTTGGTAAATATGTGCTTTTTTGCAAATCATTTCCATATTCATAAATTGGAAACATGACCAGAGAATTCTGTACAGATATGAAACTACGATACGCACTATCTATTTTTTCAAGCTCATAACATACTAGACCGTAGGCTAATTTTGAAAGATCTAATCCATATGGATTGGGCAAATTTATACCAAACAAACCGAGTTTAGCAAACTTAGGGATTAGCTCCTTAGGAAAATACCCATTTTCAAAAGCCTCATTAATTTCTAATGACAACTCTTTACTAGCAAAATCCGCTACAGATTCCTGAATTGCTTGTTCTTCAGCACTACAAAAATCATTTGTGGTAAAAAATAAATCCATATTTAAGAGAATCCTGATAACTTATATAAAGTAAAGTATAGAAAACTATAAATATATTCTGTTATAATGCGTAAATATATTTAGATAATTTCTAAAAAACAAAATAAATTAACAACTTATGGGTAAAAAAATAGTTACTAAAGTTGATCTTTTGAACACTTTTTCATGTATAATAGGCACTAAAGTATAACTTCACG
>JABSQI010000122.1 GCA_013215905.1 Legionellales bacterium
TCGATAAAAATACGATGACCCATCTACTAGAACAACTTCTTGTGAATCTTTCATACTATTTTACATATCTCCTTGGATACTCTGTACAATTGTCAAAGCAGATATTACTGCTGTTTCAGAACGTAGAATTCTTGGCCCCAAACTTACTCCATGCCAATTATATTTAGCTAAAGCTTCCATCTCTTCATCCATTAGGCCTCCTTCTGGACCAATAAGTATTTTTATTGTTTTACCCATAGATGAAATATTTTTCAATTTATTTTTACACTTAGGGCTAAAATATATCCCAAAATAACCATCGAGCTCACTAGCCCAACTACTAAATTTAACAGGTGTTGATAGTTTCGGCAACTTTACTCTCCCTGATTGAGAGCAAGAACTTATTATAATCCCTTGCCAATGCTTGAGCTTTTTATCAAGCCTAGATCCTACAAGGTTTATATTACACCTTTTCGTAACAATAGGTACAATACTTGAGACCCCCAATTCTACTGCTTTTTGAATAGACAAATCCATCTTATCTGGCTTAATTAAGCCTATTCCTAATTCAATAGATAATGATGATTCAGTGTTGCTAGCAATATTTTTCAGTAGGTGTACACAAACTGCTTTTTTACCATTTATATCTACAATATTAGCCAAGAAACTTTGACCACTTCCATTAAATACTTCTAGTGGATCCTCTAGCCTTCTTTTTAATACATTAATCAAATGATGGCTAACGTCTTTTGATAAAACCACTTGTGCATTTAATACAAGCTCACCTTCATGGTATATTCTAGGGACCCTCATTTTTTTACTTAGAGATTGTCCATACCATCTAAAGATTCCCAAGACAAATTTAAGTCAGTTCGACCAAAGTGCCCGTAGCTAGCCAGTTTACGATAAATTGGCCTTCTTAGATCTAGTCTTTGAATAATTCCTTTGGGAGTAAAATCAAAACTATCGCGGATTATTTCTTGGATTTCATGCAAAGAAATTTTTTCTGTGTTAAAACAATCCACATCTACAGATATAGGTTTTTCTAAACCAATTGCATAGGATAGCCTGATTTCACATTTATCCGCTAGCTCTTTTGCTACAATCTGCTTTGCAACCAATCGAGCCATATATGCCCCTGATCTATCTACTTTAGTAGGATCTTTACCTGAAAAGCATCCTCCCCCATGCTTAGCCATCCCACCATATGTATCAACAATGATTTTCCTTCCAGTTAACCCACAATCCCCAAGAGGACCACCAATTACAAACCTTCCTGTCGGATTTACTTCAAACCTAGTATTATTGTCTAACCAACCTTCCGGAAAAATTGGCCTAATGATTTCTTCAATTACTGCTTCTACCAGATCTTCCCTTGATATATCTGGAGCATGTTGGGTTGAAAGAACAACAGCCTCTACTCCTGTCGGAATATTATCTTGATATTTTAGCGTTACTTGTGATTTGGCATCCGGTCTTAACCAAGATAACACCTTTTTCTTTCTTAAATATGCTTGTCTTTGCATTAATTTATGAGCATACATTATCGGTGCAGGCATGAATTCCTCAGTTTCATTGCAGGCATATCCAAACATTATTCCTTGATCACCAGCGCCTATACAATCATTATCATCAACAACCCCCATAGAGATATCAGTAGATTGCTTTCCAATAGACGTTAAAACTGCACAAGACTCCCAATCAAATCCTATATCTGGATTATCATAGCCAATATCTTTTATGGTATCACGAGCTACTTTTTCAATATCAACAAAAACTGAAGTTGAGAATTCTCCTGCAACTAATACCATTCCTGTCTTTACTAGTGTTTCACAAGCAATTAGAGCATTAGGATCATGCTCAAGAATTGCATCCAAAACTGCATCTGAAATCTGATCAGCCACTTTATCAGGGTGTCCTTCAGATACAGACTCAGAAGTATGTAATATTATATTTTCTGCCATTTTAAATAATCCCAAAGCCTAATTGTTTTATAGGATGTACCAAAACTATTGTTATCAACTTTAATACAATCAAAGCTGCAATTGGACTTAGATCTAAACCAGAAATTGGAGGGATCCATCTTCTGAATATACTCAAGTAGGGCTCTGTTATTTGAAATAGAATAACTACAATAGAATTTGCCACATTCTGTCCAATCCAACTTAATATTACTACAATCAAAATCGCCATAAACATTAAATTTACTGCCAAATCAAGAACTTCACCTATAGACCAAATAAATAAACCTATAAAATTAGGAAGCGTATGATATTGCATAATAATTAAAATTAACAATTTAATATTAGTAACTAATAATAATAATAATATAACTCTTATATTTATGTAATTTATGTTAGGGATAAAATTTTTTAAAGGCTTGATAACGGGTTCTGTTAAATTAATAGCAAGCTGTGATAAAGGATTATGGTAATCTGCTCTTATGATTGGCAAAATTAGTCTCAATAATAAGATATAGATATATAAATCAAATATAATATTAGTTAAAAAAACTATTGCCATATTTATACTCTGCATCCTACTCTCCTATAGACTAAATTTAATCTATCATAATCTAAATGGAACCTTAACCCCACATAAAAAGAATAAAAGTTTTTCTCAAGCCAATTTATAAAATTATTTACAAATATGTATAATTTACAAGCATAGTATACTATTAATTCATAATTAATATCACAACTATTTTTATTAAGTTCTAAAATATAATCTATCAATACATATTAAATAATTACTTTATAACAATTTTTATTAACTTTATAAAGCATGAAAATTTCAGAATTACTGACATTTGCCTTCAAAAATAACTCTTCTGATGTTCATTTATCTGCTGGGCTCCCCCCTATGTTACGAATTGATGGAGAATTAACACGTATTGAAGCAGAACCATTAACAGATCAACAAATTACCAAATTATTACAAGAAATAATGACCGAAAACCAGATGACTATTTTTAAGAAAGAACTTGAAGTTGATTTTTCCTTTGAAATTAACAACTTATCTAGATTTAGAGTAAATGCTTTTATGCAAAACAGAGGTATAGCAGCTGTATTAAGACTAATACCAGAGGCAATACCTAGTTTATCAGAGCTAGGACTCCCTGAGATTTTTCAAGATTTTTGTCTAATGCCGAAAGGATTAGTAATTGTTACAGGTCCAACCGGAAGTGGCAAAAGTTCAACTTTAGCTGCTATGATTAACTTTATTAATGACTCAAAAAGTAAACATATTATTACTATAGAAGATCCAATAGAATTTGTTCACAAAAGTAATAAGTGTTTAATCAACCAACGCGAAGTACATCGTGATACCCATGGATTTAATATTTCTTTGAAATCAGCATTAAGAGAAGATCCAGACATAATCCTCATTGGAGAGATGCGTGACTTAGAAACTATACGGCTTGCTCTTACTGCAGCAGAAACAGGCCACCTAGTATTTGGAACCTTACATACAACATCTGCTATTCAAACTATAAATAGAATAATAGATGTGTTTCCCGGTTCAGAACAAAATTTAGTTCGATCAATGTTGTCAGAGTCACTAAACTGTGTTATTTCAAAAACTTTACTAAAGAAAAAGTCTGGAGGAAGAATTGTTGCCCTTGAAATCATGCGTCAGACTCATGCTATTAGTAATCTAATTAGAGAGAATAAAATACCTCAAATGTACTCTGCTATTCAATCGGGAGCAGCCCTTGGAATGCATACACTTGATCAACATCTTTTAAAACTAGTTAAGGACAATCTGGTAGATACTGCTGTTGCAGAAGATGTTGCGATAAACAAAGATACATTTACCACCAGCAATTGATTATCTTCTGGTAATTCTATAATATTAAATATATGTTAGAACAAAATAGATTCAGTTTATTAGATCAAATTATCGTATCTATGCCTTCGATGCAAGATTCTTTTTTTAACCGTTGTATCATATATATTTGTGAACACACCCCTGAAGGAGCTATTGGATTAATCTTAAATAAAAAAATGAAAACGGACATTTTTAGTATATTTGATCAAATGAAAATTAACTATGAAAAAGAAAAAGTAAAAAATTTCCCTGTCATAATAGGCGGCCCGTTACAACCAGAAAGAGGTTTCATTTTGCACAATCCTTGTGGAAATTGGAAGTCATCTTTACAAGCTAACAAAGAATATATAATAACAACATCTAAAGACATATTAGAAGCTATTGCTGTTGGCAAAGGCCCTGATCAAGCTTTAATAATTTTAGGATATTGCGGTTGGGATGGTGAGCAATTAACTCAGGAAATATTAGAAAATTCTTGGGTGAACTGTACCGCTAATAAAGAACTAATTTTTAACATCCCAATTGAACAACGTTGGCAAGAAAGTCTAAAAATGATAGGTATTTCACACTCAAACATCCAATTAATTTCTGGTCATGCTTGATTGGTCTACAGCAATGTCATTCGATTTTGGTATGAAAAAAATTGGTGTAGCCATAGGTCAAGCAATTACCAAGTCAGCTTCCCCTATTTCACAAATATCTGCTATCAATGGTGATCCTAACTGGCAAGAACTTGATAAATTAATAAGAGAATGGCACCCAGATGTTTTAGTAGTTGGTTTACCTTTAAATATTGATAATACATGGCAACCCATTACAACCCATGCTAAGAATTTCTTAAAAACATTAGAGGATAAATATCAACTACCAACTTTCTACTCAGATGAAAGACTCACAACAAAATCAGCAAAAGAAGAGATTTTTGCTAAATTCGGTTACAAAGGTCTAAAAAAATACTCTGTTGACTCTATAGCAGCAGTACTAATTCTTGAACAATGGATGCAAGAACAAAATTTTTCTAACTAGATATCTAATAAAATAGCTTATTTCTACTATTTTTATTATATAATATTAATATGCTAAGTTTATATTACACCATCCTATCACAAAAAAATCTTAACTTACTTGGATTCTTTTTTTCAGGTTTTCTAATTGTTGTAGGTATTTGTGTAGAATATTTTTTAGATATCAAAGCCTGCCCGTTATGTATAGTTCAAAGAGTGGTTTTTGGAAGTTTATCAATTCTATTTCTTGTTTCTTTTATACTTTTTCATCGTCGAAATTTATATATTTTTATTCAATTAATAATTGTATCTCTTGCTTCAATTGGACTAATTCTAGCCCTGCGTCAATCATATCTTCAATTATATCCAGATCCACTGGCAACATGTGGGATATCATTCGATTTTGTTATAAACAATTTTCCTATTTTAGATATAATTAAACATTTATTTAATGGAACTGGTGATTGCCAAGAAATTCAATGGACATTACTTGGATTAACAATCCCTATGTGGGCATCAGTTTGGTTTGCCTTTTTTTTAGTTCTAGGTACTTATTTGCTAACAACAAAAATAAAATATTTATTTCACTTTCAAAATAAACCTTGCTAATATCTCTTTTTAACTCTCCAAATATCTTATTAACATTATTTCCATTAAAACTAAAGTTAATGTGTTATAGTTTTCTTGATTTATAAATCTATGATAAATTATATTGTAGTTTTATTTAGTTATTACTCTTTGATTACCATCACGTTATATTTATTATGCGACTCTTTTTACTCAACATATTATACTTTATTAAATATATCAACATACTAAATGAGAAATCTGAAGCATCATTATTATAATTAAATTCAATTTTTTTGAAAAATCTATAATCTGGATATTCTATTTTTGTTATGTTTGCTAGCTATCAATACATATTAAAATTATCTTTTTTA
>JABSQI010000123.1 GCA_013215905.1 Legionellales bacterium
CTCTTCATCTTCTTCTAGTTCTAATATTTTATTTGCATCAAGTTCGGGTTGTTTTGGCCATACTTTTTCCCAAGTTTCGCCATTATCTTTAGAAACAAAAATGAATTTCTTATCAGAGGCTGTAGTTGTAACGATTTCACTTGTAGATTGCCATGCCTTAAAATCAAAGACATGTTCTAGAAACCTCATAGTCATTCCTTGTGGACCAAGCATTTCGCTTACTTCAAGAGAAACATTTTGAGAAATTTTCGTATTAACAATTTCTACCATAAAACAACTCCGTCATATATAAATCTTTTGCTAAAATTATAGCCTATATTGCGAATAAATAATTTTAATTCACCGAAACTTGTCGTTTATATATTAATCAAATTGTGGTCATTATACAACTTAAATCTAAAACATGATCAATTTACTATAAATATTTACTTAATGGATAGTATTTTTACTGGGCTGTTTATATGCATATTATAATTTTTCTAATAAAAAATATCAGATAAAATAAATTCCACGTGAAAAGCTAGAATAAACGCCGAAGCAGTTATTATTGGTTCACTCAAAATTAAGTCCAGAAATATCTGAATCGCTGTTATGTCAGATATTTTATCTATTTTAAATAGCTAAATTATTAAATTGTTGGAATTTAGACACAAAAACACTGCGCTTGTCACCTCTAGTTTTATTGGGCATCCTAAAAAATTGTCTGATTTCTTCAAAATATGTTGATATGCTATTAATTATACTAAAAATTGGCTCTACTATAACAAACTAAAAAAGATTTTTGTTATCGAGTAATAAATAAACAAGACTTAATAAAAATCCTATTTTTCTGTGGAGATCTTTGTATTTTTAATATTTAAGGTTAAAATTATAAATTGCTGAATGATAAATTTTAAATTAATTCTTGCTAAAATTGAATATAAAATGAACTTAGATAACAATCCCTATATAGTATATATTACACATGCATGAACATTATTTATAAAATTTTTTTTATTTGTAAACAAGTACTGATTGTATTTTGCATATCTTTTTTACTTAGCTTACAAATAGTATCTGCTGATACAACACAACAAGTTAACTCAAATGAACTTTTGCTGGGTTCTCGTAGCTTAAAAAGTCAACGAGCGAATGGTTTTAAAACAAGAGAAAACCAGCCTGGCTGGCCTTTAGATTTACCATTAGATTGGGGGGCTGATCCTTATAATGATAGAGACTGGCAATTTTTGCTTCATTCTTGGCGAATGACTGATCCATTTATAGTAGAATATTTTAAGACTGGAGAAGCATCATTGATCGAAGAGGCTTTAGCATACGCTGTGGATTGGCATGATTTCCATTATATTCAAAATAAAGAGGCTTATTTTTCTTGGGATGATTTTGGTACAGGGATGCGTGCTTTACGTCTTGCTTTTTTTATAGATCTTATACAGAGAAAAATAATTAAAATTGATATAAACAGCAAAGAGAAAATTTTATTTTTGGCAAATGAGCATATTAAAAAATTAAAAGATGAAAACTTTTTTAGTAAAAATAATCATGGTATCTTTGCCATGGGTGGTTTACATCTATTATGTAGCGTATATTCTAAAAATCCTGCCTGTAATGATGATACCAATAAGTATATTGAAAGAAATTTTAGAAATATTTTTGATAAACAATTCACAGAAGAAGGAGTGCACACAGAAGGAGCTCCAGGCTATCATTTCTACATTTCTGAAATATTAAATACCAGGTTGAGAGGAGCTAGACGAATATCTAGTTATGTAAATAATATTTTAGAAAAAACTGAAGATGTAAAACCATGGCTGGTATTTCCAAATAAGGTGATCTCTAGGGTTGGTGATACCCTTGGAACAGAGACGAATACTGATAAAATTTCTTTCGAGTCTCTTAAATCAATTCAACCAACATGCATTCAAAAAAATAAATGTTTTCTAGTTGGAGACTTTACTAAATCTGGATATGCTATAGTTAGATCTATTCCAGATACTACTAAAGATCAGTCCATGATATTTGTCACGGGAATGGCTCATAACATTGGACATAAACATGCAGATGATCTAAGTTTTCAGTTATTTGAGTTTGGTAGATTCATTTTTATTGATTCAGGAGCTTATGCTGACCAGTTAGATAGTATGAATGAATATGCTTTGAGCCTTGCAGCTCATAATACAATATCCATACAAGATACAACCAATCCTAATAACTTAGATCAACAAGTATGCTCATCTAACCAAACTGTTAAAGCTCATCATAATCAATATGAGAAAAGAACTTGGGGAGAGATCTCTAAAGAAATGAAGACAGTAGAAATGAAAGGCTCATTTTTAAAACCAATCAGAGCTATGGACAACAAATTTATAATTCATGGGAAAGTAGATAGGAAAAATCTTTTTAGTCAAGAAAGATATATTTCGTATGTTCCTGGGGAAACACTCTTTATAGAAGATACTCTATTATCATCCAAAGAACATAATTATACATCAAGCTTACACTTAGCCTCAGATCTTCATCCAATATTAGTTGGAAGTAACACCTTTATAATAGATTTAGGTAATAATTCTTTAGAGGGGAAATTGCTATCTAAAAATTGTAAAATTTTTACAGCGCGTGGGCAAAAAAAACCACTGCTCGGTCGGACTACTGTTAAATACTTGGAAATGACCCCAACAACTGTTGTACAAGCAATCTGTCCAGGTAAAAATAGAAAAATTAGATGGGAAATTGTATTTCATAAAAATAATGCTAAGAAATGCATATAGTTTTTTAAATTAAAACATTTCACATTATGTTAAGTAAAAAAATTTTATAAAAGAGAGAAATATGAATATAACTTTATCTATTTGGGCAAGAAGAGCTGAGAATGTTGCTGAAATGCAATATTTATTCGAGGGAGCTATAGGGTATATTCATGATGTATTTAAAGATTATGAAAACGAAAAAATTGTTACCAATGGTCAGTATGCCATATATAACTCAAATAATTTACAACACTGTTGGACAGTTCCTGTATTTCTACAAAGGAATGATACGATTATTTCATTATCTGAGCCTTTGATATGCCAAGATCAATATATTGAAACAGAGCAACAATATATTGATTTTGTATTTGATGCTACAAAGGATCGACAAAAATTTTCAAGAATATTTCCTAAATATCTTGTTACAAGAGTCAGTAAAGAAGGTATGTTAAGTTTTTCTGATATGCATGGTATTGGACGTAGCTATATAGTAAGTAATAGTAAATTTGTTGCTGTTTCAAATCACATAGGGATATTAGCATATTTTATTGATAATAATTTAGAAATTAATGATCATGGTTGGCATTTGAATTCTATGCTAGCACATTTTTGTGGTAATACAACAGCATTTAATTCCATCAATCGTCTTGGTCCTGGGGTACTTATCAACTGTAAACCAAACTCTGTCAAAATAGATAATTGGTTTAATATAGGAGATCTTGTTAGTCCAAGCAATGCTAGCTATGAGCCTAATAAAATCGTATCTGAATGGAGCTTTGTTATCAATAATTCATCAAGGTTTATGAAAGTAAAACCGACCGTCCATCTATCTGGGGGTAGAGACTCTAGAGTTATAGCTGCAGCATTTTTACAGGCAAAGCAACCATGTAAGATTTATACAGACGGCACTATTCAAGGAGAAGCTGATGTAGCTATACAACTCATGAATATCTTTGCTGATGGTAAAGAACTAGAAGAATTTGGTATCGAGCACCAAGTGGCATCAAGAACAAAAACATCTAATACTCAATCCTTTGAGGAAAGGATTAAAAGATCTCTATTAGGATTAGATGGAGATCAATCCACTACTAGAGCATCATATAATTACTCACTGGGAATGACATATAAAGTTACAATATCAGGTGAAGGAGGAGAGATAGCAAAAGGTTTATATTATAATCAGCCTCATAAATACGACATTCTATTAGAGAAGAATATAAATCCAATAAATCTTGCAGTGGATAGATATATAGTTGACGATTGTGTGACCCCTAGAGGGCTGTCAATTACAGAATTTTTTATCCAAGATTTTTACCAACATTGCATATCTTTAGGACTTGATGATTTTACGATGCAAGATTTCTTCTTCTATTTTGAAAAATTTCGTAGATGGGTAGGAGGAGATTTAAAACAAAATGCTTTAGCTCTGTATGCTTCTCCGGCCTACGTTAGACAAGCCTTCAATGCTTCAGCTGATCAGAAACGCTTTAGTGAAGTCCAATTAGGACTTGTTAAAGAACTAATTCCCCAATGGTATGATATTCCATTTTATGGATATTATGAAGCTGATACAATTGCTCTGAATGAGAAAAAAATGAGAATCTGGCAAACAGATAGAGAATTCGTTGAAGATATAATCTATAATGGAAAGATATATCCTGCTTACTTTAATAAAAAGCATGTCTTAAGTTACTATAATGAGTGTATAAATGGAGAACCGCTTGATTTCGTTGAAGATTTCTTAAGAAGGGTTGTAACAACAGAAATGTTATGGAAACATTATTCACAGTTAGCTCATCGAGTATATAAGCATAGAATGGGAAGCAAAATTAATTTAGATTTTACATCATTAAATGATGAGGATGAAATATCTAATAATCTATATGAAACTGCTGAAGAACTATGGAAACAAAAAAAATACAAAGAAGCAGTTCCAATTTATCAACAGAATTACATGATGTATAAGCATGCATATTCAGCTTACAAATGTGGCGTAGCTTATTTTGAGGGGCATAGTATCCAAAAAAATGTTAATGTTAGCGCTTCCTATATGTTTATTGATGGCCTGGATGATAACAGATGGGCAATACACTATAGAGGTATGATTCTTATTAATAGAGAATATAATTATTATAATCTAGATAAAGGAATCGAATACTTAAAGTTAGCAGAAAAAATGGGGGTTAAAAAATCTAAAGAAGTTTTACAAGAAATTAACGACGATAATTAATCCTTGAAAAATGCAATATTGGATTATGGTAAAGATAAGTATTTACTACTAACTAGTATCATGAGCTTAACTGACAGATGACACGTCCTAGCCCTAGATAAAAACTCTCTTTGAAGAGAGTAAATTAGTTTGTAAAAAATAAAAATTCTAATTTCTCAATGTTTTATAGATAATCCTATAGCAATTAAATAATTGTCGAAAATATTTAAAAGAAAATTTTTTAAAAGAAATTAGTTATAAATCTCGTCCACAAGTTGCCAACAATAGTTATTTATTATTTAACATAGATACTAATTTTCTTATAACCTCAAAGACTTACATCATCTGTTGAGACCTAGGGTAAAGATCTTGGTATGGCATGAGCAAATTTATACCGATATTTCTAGTGAAGGAAAAAACGACCGATTAGAGGTAAGGCTAAAACATTCTAAGAATCACATATCGTTGTTGTTTTTTCTATGAAATTCAACTTCCCATATAATTTTACGATTCTTCCCTGGACAGATTGCTCGTATAACATTAGTGGGAATCATTTCTAAATATTTATCAGTAGTAGCCCAACCAAGAATTGGATCTTTTTGGCCTCGAACTATAGATAGCCTACAATTTTCAACACTATGGACATAAAAAAGAAATCATTCCTAAAAGCTTATCAAAAATACTTTGTCTTAGTTTCCGATCTTAAAGCAATAATATTAAAAAA
>JABSQI010000124.1 GCA_013215905.1 Legionellales bacterium
AATCTAGAAATAATACATAAGTAAAATAGTCATTTTTATTTAGTTTAAATAGATGATGGATAACACTCTGACAAATGAAATTTATGTATCACCTTTATCTACAAGGTATGCCAGTTGTGAAATGAGTAATTTATTCTCAAGCAACTATAAATATAAGACATGGCGTAAAATTTGGTTGGCTTTAGCAGAGTCGCAAAAAGAATTAGGTTTGCCAATTACTGATGAACAAATAAGTCAGTTAAAACTATTCATGGAAGATGTAGATATTGAATTAGCAAATAACTATGAAACAGAATTACAACATGATGTTATGGCACATGTACATGCATATGGTGATCAAGCACCTCTAGCTAAACCAATATTACATTTAGGAGCTACTTCTTGTTTGATTACAGATAATACAGAAATATTAATAATTTATCATGCTCTAAATATAATAAAAAACAAACTGATAGTACTAATTAATCAATTAGCTAATTTAGCTAATAAATATAAATCTGTCGAATGCTTAAGTTATACACATTTTCAACCTGCTCAACCCACTACTATAGGAAAAAGAATAACAGTATGGTTACAAGATTTTCTAATAGATCTTGAGGAATTAGACTATAGATTAGGCAAACTTAAATTACTTGGTATTAAAGGAGCAACAGGAACCCAGGCATCATTTTTAGATCTTTTTGACCAAGATAGTAATAAGGTCAAGAGGTTAGAAGAGTTAGTAATTAAAAAACTTGGAATTGAAGCTTTTACAATTTCTGGACAAACATATACTCGAAAGCAAGATATACATGTATTGGATTTGTTATCAAATATCGCAGCAAGCTCTCATAAATTTTCCACAGATTTTCGCTTACTTGTACATATTGGAATTATCGATGAACCTAGAAAACCAAATCAAGTTGGTTCAACAGCAATGCTATATAAAAGGAATCCTATCTTATCTGAGAGAATATGTGCTTTATCAAGATTTGTAATATCTTTATCTGAAAACCCGAAATATACATTATCTACCCAATGGCTAGAACGTAGTTTAGATGATTCGGCTAATAAAAGACTAGTTATTCCGGAGTCATTTTTGTCTATTGATGCTATTTTAGAATTATTACTTAAGATTACCTATCAACCGTCTGTATATCTTAATAAAATCGATCAACAATTATCAGAACAGAGACCATTTTTGTTAACAGAAAAAATATTGAATGAATGTGTAAAAGCTGGTAGAGATAGACAATTGGTACATAATGTAATACAAAAATATTGTCTAACATTATCTAGGGAAATTAGATCTGGTGATGCTTGCGCAGACGAGCTGTTTGAGTGTCTGGGTTGTGATAGTGAAATACCGTTTACTACAGAAGAAATAATTAGTTTATGTAAGGATGTTAATATTTCAGGGATGTCTGTAAAACAAGTAGATGATTTTTTACAAGAAGTACATCATAAACTTAATTTATTCAACAATAATAATATATGTAGAAGGCAAGCATGATACAGTCAGAAATTTCACTATTTGCAGGGACATCAAATATACCTTTATCGCAAAAAATTGCTACTGAATTAAATACTAAATTAGGGAGGGTGATTGTCGATAAATTTTGTGATGGTGAATTAAAAATAGAATATCTTGATTCACTAACAGAAAAAAAAATATTTTTATTGCAGTCTACTTGTGCACCACAAGATTCTAATTTAATGGAATTACTTTTACTTGCTGATGCAGCAAAAAGACAATCTGTAGGTCATATAACAGCGATAATTCCATATCTTGGATATTCTAGACAAGATAGAAGAATGATGGGGGCCAAAGAACCAATATCAGCAAAATTGATAGCTAATTTATTAAAAATTTCTGGAATTAATAAAATACTAACAGTTAGTTTACATACAGAACAACTACAGGGTTTTTTTGATATCCCTATTAGTAGTATTCCAGGACATTTAGTTTTTATAAATGATAAATGGTGTAAGCTAGCCAATCGCAACCCATCTGAATTTACAGTGGTTGCACCAGATTGTGGAAGTATCTCAAGAGCGAGGCATTTCTCTAGTTTTATCAATAAACCAAATGTATCATTTATTGACAAATATCGCTCAGGTCCTAATACTTCTGAAGCCTTGCATATAATAGGAAATGTTAAAAATAAAATATGTTTGCTAATAGATGATATAGTTGATACTGGTGGAACGTTAATATCTGCAGCTAAAATCCTGAAAAAAAATGGAGCGAAATATATAGTTTCCTATTGTGTACACCCAGTATTATCAGACAATGCTTTAAATAACATACAAAATTCTGATATTGATGAATTAATAGTATCAGACAGTATACAATTGCCTGAATATATAATCTCTAAGACAAAAATAAAACAACTTTCAATAGCTACAGCAATAGCAAATAAAATATCTCAAACTAAAAAAAATAATAAAATTAGTTTAATCAATAAAAATGCAGATAGGCCATTAAAAACTTTAATTAGTTAAGGATATAATAATGAATAGTATACATGGTGTATCAGGAGTAGATAATATATTAGGAGATATCTGTTCTAAGAAAGCATATCAGTTAGCAGAAAGCACTTTAATAAAATCAGATTATACAGACAAAACACTAATGAAAGATTTGAAAGGGGCATTTGCAAATATTTTTCTTCTTGATAATAATAAGATTGCAATTGCATCTGACGGTATTGGGACAAAGATAGATATAGCTGAAAGAGTACAAAAATATGATACCCTAGGCTTCGACTTAGCAGCTATGATTGTCGATGATATAATTTGTGTTGGAGCAAAGCCAATAGCTATTTCTAATATTTTAGATGCAGATTATCTAGATATATCTATAATTGAAAAATTAATGCAAGGGTTAGTTAAAGCCGCTTTATATACCAATATTATCATAAGTGGAGGTGAAATAGCTGAATTAGGAAGTAGGATTTCTGGTTCAGGTCATAGAATGCATTTTAATTGGTGTGCCACTGGAATTGGCGTAATTAATGATAAGTATCCCTTAATAAATAATACAAAAATTCAACCAGGAGATATAATTCTGAGTTTGAAAAGTCAAGGTTTTAGAAGTAATGGCTTTACTCTTGTTAGAAATATTCTAAGTAGCAGATATGGCTATAAATGGCATGATTATTTGTTTGATAAAAATACTACATACGGTGATGTACTATTAAAACCGTCACTTATTTATGCCCCTTTTATTGAGAAATTAATATTGAATAATATTGATATTCATGGAATTACACATGTAACGGGAGGGGGGATTGCTAGTAATTTAGCAAGACTACTAAAAAAATATAAATGTGGAGCTATTTTAAATGAACTATTTGAACCACATCCAGAAATGTTATCGATCCAGGAAATTGGAAGTGTTTCTGATGAAATTGCCTATTCAAATTGGAACATGGGTAATGGCATGTTATTAATTATGAAATGCGAGGAAGCTGAAAAAGTTATTGAAATTGCTGAAAATGAAGTTAATTATTTTGCTAAAGTAGCAGGTTATATAACTAAACATTCTTATATTGACGTTTTTTCACAAGGCAATAGTCCAACTTGCATTAGGACTAAATTATGAATGATAAATTTGAGTCTTTGAGAATATTTAGAAGACCTAATATGAATAACCAATTCTATTTACCTAGTCTATCTGCATACGTCGAAGATAAATATAAAATTAAAACAGGTCGAATTCAAAGGGTTAAGATGTTTGAAGTTAGATATTTAAAAAAACATCAACTTCATAAAAAAGATATAATTAATGTTGCCTATAAATTGATTTATGATCCCATCCAACATGAACTATCAGTTAATTTGGGTTTTTTGACTAATAATAAATTTTCAAAATTTATTGTGGTTGGTAAAAATAAAGAAGTTACTGATGATGAATCAATGGCGTTTAAAGAGGCATTATATAATTCTCTTGGAAAAGGATATAAAAAAATTGATTTTGATATTGCAATTAAAAATTTATACTTATTTGAAAATTATATTGCGCGAAAATATTTACAATTAATGGCCACTACAGTGCTATCAAATCCATTGTATGAATATGCTTATGTGTCTGGTGATATTTTGAAAATATTAAATAATCAGGAATCAAGCTGTTCTATTAACAAGCCTAGCACCAAATGGTTTGATATTAATAAAGATATATCTGACAAACGTTATTTGGGACTCAGTGAATTTGAAATATCAAAAATTGAGAAAGAATATGCTAGAGCAAAATTTAAGAATGCTAGGCTATCACTAGGATTGCCATCTATTCCTAGTGATTGTGAATTAGAATTAATAGCTCAAACTTGGTCAGAACACTGTAAACACAAAGAATTTAATGCAGAAATAAAATATACAGATAATGAAACAGGTGTTAATAAAAAAATAATTTCTTTGTTTGATAGCTATATTGTCAAGTCAACAAAAATTATTCAAGATATTTTGATGAAAAAAGGACATAATTGGTTGGTAAAAGTTTTTTCTGATAATGCAGGTATTGTTAGAATTGATAGTACAAAATATTTTGTTTGGAAAGTTGAAACACATAATACTCCATCTTTTATTGAACCATATGGAGGAGCAATAACAGGTATATTAGGTAATAACCGTGATGCTTTAGGAACAGGTATTGGTGGGGCAAAGCTAGTATTTAATACCAATGTGTTATGTTTTGGTTATCCTGATCATAAACATAATTTATTAAATGGACAAAAACACCCAATAGATATTTTACAAGGAGTTGTTAGAGGAATTCAAGATGGTGGTAATAAATCAGGAGTTCCAACTGTCAATGGCTCAATTCATTTCGATGATAGATATGCTGGGAAACCTCTTGTGTTTTGTGGTACAGGGGCTGTTATGGCATCAAATATTAAAGGAATACCATCAGAAAGAAAAAATATAGTGCCGGGAGATCAAATTGTAATGATTGGTGGAAGAGTAGGAAAAGATGGTATCCATGGGGCTACTCTTTCTTCATGTGAAATTAGTTCTGAAACTCCTGGCACTATAGTTCAAATTGGTAGTCCGATAACCCAAAAAAAGCTTTCTGATTTTTTAGAAAAGGCATGTATTACAGGACTTGTTAAAACATGTACCGATAATGGTGCTGGTGGGTTAGGATCATCAGTTGGAGAAATGGCTCAGATATCAAATGGAGCGCGAATAGATTTGGTAAAAGTACCTCTTAAATATCAAGGGTTAGATCCTTGGGAAATTTTAATATCAGAATCTCAAGAAAGGATGACTTTAGTTGTCGATTCCAATAATGTCATTAAATTATTGCAATTAGCTGATAAATATTTAGTGGAAGCTTCCTGTTTAGGGGAGTTTACAGATTCCGGAAATTTAGAGATTTTATATAATAATAAGCATGTTGCATTTTTATCTTTAGATTTCCTTCATAATGGCGTTCCACGAAAGCAAATGGAAGCAATTTGGACAAAACCCATAATAGTAAATGATAATATACCAAAACTAGAAACTATTGATGAATATAATAAAACATTATTAGATTTATTGTCTAGTTATAACATCTGTTCTAGAGAGTCAATAATAAGGCAATATGATCATGATGTAAAGCCCCCATTTTTAGGACAGTTCATAACTGGAATTTCATAGCTTAAATTATACTCAATTAATACTCCTCAT
>JABSQI010000125.1 GCA_013215905.1 Legionellales bacterium
CTGTAAAATGATCTGCATTAATATCAACCTGCTCTAGTAAACCATCAATGGCACTATCATCACTAGTATCTTTATCTGTTAATACAGTAGAGTGAATTATATGCTCATCATCAACAGCTATATGAAGCTTTCGCCAGATACGATTACCTTGTATTTTATGCTTTTCTTGATGCCATTCATCACGACCAAAACATTTTAATCCAGTTGAATCTATAGCAATAGAAACTATTCTTTCATTTGGTTTCTCACTCTTTTTATATCTTGGAGACTTAATATTAAGAGCAGATAATCTTTTACATAAGCAACTATAATCAGGACATTTGATAGATAGTCCTTTTATTGCAAATATAGAATCGATAAATCCTTGAGTTTGTCTCAGTGCTAATTTATAAACTTGTCTTATCTCATGGCATATGGTAATTGCAAAATCTGTAAATTTCATTGGAGTTCCTGTGCCATCGTAAACTCTTTCTGATACATACCAATTGTCTATAGCTTCTTCAGTCATCCAAATTTCAAAGCTTGAGTATAGTCTGACCAATTACTAACTTTATGTTTTTGTTTAGGGACGTGCCATCCTTTTTTTTGTGCGTATTTATTAGGCATATATCATCTCACTAGTAATACTACAGATAGCCTATATTATAAACTTTAGTAATATTTTATGGGCGATATTGGGTATTTATTGAGCTAATCAACAAAGCCCCATAGAACTATCCTAAAAAATTTGCAGCAAAACATTCAAATATGTCGATGAATATTCATTAATTAATTTCATGAGTTAAGCTATTTTTACTAAATGAGAATGATATGGTTTGTATATTACTATTAGACCCATTAAATTCGTGGGATAGTATATGTATGTTGTCATCAGTATATTTTTTTATTAAGGGTTTTATTGTGGATAAACTAATATTATCAAAATAATAATGCTTATAATATCCTATGATTTTATCTAAAAATTTATCAAAAGAATCTCTTTCAACACTATATCTGAATGTGGTAACATTTTTATGTGTTTCATTTAAATACTTTGTTTCATAAGGCTCAAGTCTCACCTCTGGAAGCATATTATGCTTACAAGGCTCTGCATAGTCATCATATATTTTAGTCATATCAATATATTTATTGGGTGGCAACTCTTCATATAAGAGAACTTTTAAAAGTAAAGGAGTATTATTAATTAATGCCTTAACACTATGGCTATATTCACACAATACAAATCCTAACAAGGATAATAAACACAAATTTAATATACGTTTATCAAAAATATAACCAATATTGAACCTGCTCATTATATACCTCACTTAACTAATATTATTTAATGCTTTAAATTTAAACTCTTTTCTTAACTGTTTTTGTACTCTCTAACATTAACAGAACGTATAAAAATCTATTTTATCTCGAAACCATTCTGACACTTAAAACCATATTACTATCTATTTGAAATTAATAAATTTACAAACATATTCCAACCTAACTGAATTCATGTACCAAATGATTACCATCAAACTTAAAAGTAATAGTTTCCAGATTATGTGTTTCTCGTAAACTTATAGTTTTTAAAACCTCTATGTTACTTGACTGCAGTTTAAACTTCTCACCTATAGGATTATATATATCGTTATAATATTTTTTTATTACTGATTTTATTTCTTTAAAATTTAAATTCTTATTGATAGACTTGCGTATAAAATTGTCTACAAGCATATCAAGATAATAATCTACAATATAATATTCAATGTTATTTTTATAATTCTTATCTAATGTAATACTTCCATAAGGTTCGATTACAGCAGATTTATCTACATCATATTCATTATCATATCCATACATTTCATTTATAAGATTAAATTCCTCTATAGATAACTTTTTATAACTAATAAATTCTATAGAAAATGGAGTTTTATTTATCAATGTTTTAACACCGTAAGCATAATCATAAAATACGAATGAGAATAAAGCTATTAAGCAAAATTTCGTAACATTTACTATGTTCATCATGTCCCCTTCAAATCAATTCATATTTTTGCTTAATAACTTTGTGTGTTATTGCGATCTTTGTACATGCTCCTTTGATAACAGGAATTTTCTGTATGATACACCTTGATTATATAACCGAAAAGAGATACTTAAATTTTCCTCTGCATTGTTACTAATGCTTATAGATATTTTGTTCCCTAAAGCCTTTAGCTTAGGAACATCTCCATATTTAAAATTATCTTTTTTATGTTCCACAATAAGGATATTCTCTGTATTGCCGTTATGATCTGCAACTGTAAAATTGTAATCGACACCTTTCTCAAAATTATATAACACAACGGTATCCCAAAAATTTCGTTCCAAATATTGTGAAACATCTGAGTACGCATTATCTCTATTCTTATTTCTTTCATTGTGCCAAGTATTGTTAGTCACATCAAAATATTTTACTGTCGCCCAGGAACTTAAAATATAAAAAAATGATAGTATTAGAACAATTGTTCTCTTAGTATTAAATTTCTTCATGCTAGTTCGGCTTTATTGAGCTAATCAACAAAGCCGAGTTAAGCTAAGTCAAAGCTTGTTGTTAATTTCTTCGCTCACAACATACAAGGGTCTTCTTTTTACTTCAGCAAAAATATTACCTACATATATCCCTAGGATACCTAAAAAAGCAATTATGATCCCTCCTAAGAAGAAGAGACTTACTATCAAACTTGTGTGTCCTGTAACTGCTGTATTGAATATCCAATATTCTAGCAGGAATTTAATACCCAATCCCATGGAGATACAGGTTATAAAAAAACCAAGATAAATAAACAATGTTAAAGGTTTGTTTGAAAAACTAACTATATTATGCAGGCCAAGCCTGAGAGATCTAAAAAAATTGTATGAACTTGAACCAGCGTAACGCTTTTTATGGATTATATCAATTTTTGCGTTTTTAAAACCTAGCCAATTTAACAATATAGGATAACAACGGTGTATCTCAGAGAATTTTTTTATTTCTTTTACTACTTTTTTGCTAACAATGGAATATGTACCTATTTTCTCGTCCATCTCGATATCTGCTAGTTTATTAAATACAAATTTAAATAATTTAGCTGTTAACTTTTTAAAAGTACTAAATTTTTTATTAATGCGCCTAGCGAAAACAATGTCATAACCTTCTTTTGCTTTAGCGTATAAATTCTTGATTTCGTCTGGGTGATCTTGTAAATCGCAGTCTATTACCACTACATAATCACCATTAGCGTAGTTAATACCACAAGATATAGCTACATGCTGTCCAAAATTGCGTGATAAATTAATACCTATTAATTTATCATCAGTATCAGCAAGCTGTTGAATTCTTTCCCATGAATTATCGATTGAGCCATCATTCACCATTATAATCTCATATTTGTCAGAGATTTCTCTCAAGTTATATGTTAAAGATGAATATAACTCATCTAAACACTCTATTGCTTGGTATACAGGTGTAACAACTGTGATATCTATTTTTTTTGTAGACACGCAACTTGCCCCATTAATGAATCAATATTATTCTCTTAAAGATAATTATATTAAAACCATATTATATATCATCGGGTAAGCTAATTACCATAGCAATTTAGGAATCTAGATTTTGACTAATAACTTAACATATTAGTAGTTTAAATAGTAATTTTGTTGGACAAATCAAATAATAATTATATTGAAAATATATAACATAGAATGATTTTGCTTTTAGATATGAGTTTTATTCTATATTTATCTAGGAACTTGAAGGTAGCCACTGATATTTTTGTACACGGATTGATTCGCTGTTAATTACACTAAAAATTATATTCGCGATAACTAAATAAAAAAGATTTTTGTTATTGAGTAATTAATAACAAAAATTGCTAAAATCCTGTATTTCAGACGTACTTATCCCTTAACAATAATTAAATTTTTTTGAGCAGAGCTAATTCTCTATTGAAATTCAATAATTTTTTGGTGTTAGTGATCCTAAACTGTATTGAAGAAATAAGCATTATGCTGTTACATAATGTGCATTTTAACGGATTGATATTAAAAATTTCTTCCATCAATGAATCATATGAAGTTGGAGGAGTTTGTTTTTATACTTTTTGATCAAGCAATGATAGTACTTCAGGCAACGATTTTCCTCTTTTTCTATTAGAAAGAAACCCGTAATATCTGATGATTCGAAAATTTACATCTGGAATATGGAATATAAATTTGGCATGAATTCTTCATCGGAAAGAATTTTTTATTTAAAGTTTTTGATTTATGGCCAAGATATTTAAAAATAACATTTTTCCCATCGTAGTGTACAAGTCGTTAGTTAGTAATAGTAGTCCTTTTAACATACCTGGTAAAGTACTCAATATTTTGTTTAGGACTATTAGCGGTTTTGGCACAATGTACATGACAATATTTCAGATATTGTTGGTTTAGAAAATCATTGAAAGTAAATGTATGATTGAGGACTTCTTGAATTTTTTCAGGGATAACTAATTCATCAGAATAATATGCGTCTCTAAACAAACTAACTATTTTATATTTCCATTATTAGATAAACCTTTCAGAAAAACAGATAAATGTATGTGTGTTGCAATATAGTAATTATTAAAGCATAAAGAGGTATAATTATTCTCTGTTAGAACAATAAATATATTATATGACAACAAATATGCCTATTATTGTGCCACTGAAGATGGATTAGTCAACAAGTTGCCACGCAGTGGCCTGTCTTGCCTATGGATTAAATAGGATAAAAATATTATTTGAATTGTATTAATAACATAATTTGTATAACTATAGTTCTATATCTACCAAAATCATAATCTATAGGACAACCTAAACAAAATTGATCAATTGAGTGATTTAAGTAAACAAAGATTGACTGAAAAAATATCTTTGGGTAGAATCAGTGTTCAATAAAAACACCTTTGAGTAAATTTAGTATTCAATAGTGTATCTTTTAATATTGGAGTTTATAAAATGAATAAATCACAGGTAAGATCCTTTTTTTTATTTATATATTTAGTTTTAATTTGCTGCGGGGTACAAGCACTTTATGTAGATTTAACCATAGAAAATGAAACAGATAGTGATTTAGAATTTACCATTTGGGGACGAACCTCAATGACTACTCTTGGTTATGAGAAAGATACAAGCCTTAAAGTTAATGCAAAATCTTTAATCAAAACAAAATATTTTGTTCCTTCTGATACTATAAAAGATGACAATATACATAGTGATTTGATATTTATCGATTTCAAGTATCAGCCTAATAAGGAAAAATTGGATATAGTTAGAGAGACAATAAAAGAAAGTACATTATTCAATAACGATATAGCAAATGTCATATGTGGAATGCTATACACCAAAGGAACATTTATAGATCAAACATTAACAAATAAATTTAATAACCCAAAAAGCAAATATTATATGCCTAAGAAAGATGTTTATTATAAGCAATAATTATAAAATGGTTTCAGACATATTAAATATATTGGACCCTGATGCACGATAATGCGTAGGGCAATTTTTATCCAACACCCCAATGGAGATCTTATGATCCCCGATGGAGATCAT
>JABSQI010000126.1 GCA_013215905.1 Legionellales bacterium
GAGTTAATGATAAGCACCTTAGAAATTAATATATTAGTCTGACGTAGATGAGAAAGCAACATATCAATGAAAAAAAGAATTCTAATGATGAAAGCACGTTCCCGACTATCAAAGCTCAGAAACATCCTTAATAAATATAGGAAATACATAAAACCACTATGCAACCTAAAGCAACATTTTTTTATATTTATTTAATAATATTGTATTGTTCATAGTATTTTTCTTTCCAAACAAATTAATAGCCATCAAATTTTTTTCATTAAATTCTCAAAATATTTTACTATGATCAGTAAATATCAGAAAAAAACTAACAGCATATTAAATAATTGTCAACACTTATAGCACAACCCTACTGATAGAATACAATTATAATTACAGAATGAATCTAAAGTTAAAAAATGAAAAATAATAGTATATTTAAACTATTTATTGACTAATTAATGGTTTAATCAAAAAATATGTTTCTTATTGCATACTACCTGATTGTTATCTTTAATTCACGTTTTATTGTTCAATATATAACGAGCACATAATAATTACTTCAGACTCTTATAGCTCAAATCGAGATTTAAAATAGTTAGCTAGGAGGTTATATAATAATTCAGAGACTATAAAATTTATTTAGTCAGCATTTTTAAGTAGAGTTTCTCTAAAAATATAGAAGAATGGTCTAATCCGCCCTATTTTATATAAATAGGACGAATCGTAACCAAACATGTTACGTAGATGAAAACCAAATATCTAAATTATCTAACCAGCATCTACTAAACATTTAAATGTACTAAAATTGCTATTTTAGTAAGTAATAAAAAATTAATAATACCTAGAATTTCCCCTATTATAATTACAAGCAGAACTTGAAATTTATAAAAAATTTTTCTAGATTATTATCTATTTTTATTAGTCATCCCCACTGCCAACAGTACCACAAGGGTGTGCAACATTAACTGTATCAGCGCCATCTTCTACTACTACATCTTTATTAGATGCAAACAATGATAATGGCATTGCCAAGCATAGCATTAATATTATGAATGTTTTTTTCATATTTTCCTCACTTTTTGTTTATAAAACCGTCTTTATTTTACCTTATAATAAGATAAAATATTGCTATTTGTTATTTTAGTTTAATAAATAATTTCAAATTATATGTAATTAACTTATTATTTTTTTTGTAAAACATACTTCATTTTATGTGCATATATATTATCAACCTAATTACCACCTTAACAGATCTAAATTTGACTTAATTTCAATTCCAAAGTAGTTATATTTTTCTGGTGATTTTTTTTAACATTATTATCTTTTATACTAATTAATACCTTTTTGGCAATTACTAATGCTTGTTCATATTGTTTCCTAGATTCTTTTATTTGTCTATTATCTTCATAAGCTTGCCCAAGCAGGTAATGATAGCGTGCGGTAACATGATATTTACTTCCGAATATCAACTTTATTATTTTCAAAGCTGATTCATAATATGTGATAGCTTTTATAGTATTGGTCTTTTTTATTTTGGGCCATTCCCAGGCAGGAGTATAATCAACAGCCATAACCACGTTTATTCTGTCTTTATAATACGCAGATAGAATATTATAAGCTCTTTGAATATGTTGCAATGCTATATCATAACTACCCATTAGTTCATTCGCCATTCCCATAGTTAATAATGAACTACCTAAGGAAACATGCTCATAGGGTTTATAGAAACATTTTCTAATAGCAATATCTTTTTTAAAATATTTTATAGAATCAGCATAATTCCCTAAACAAAATTCTGCCAACCCTAATCCTTGGAATACTTGTGCCATTTTAATATGCTTTGGATTTTGATAATAATTTTCCAAATTATCTAAGATTTCTGTAAATAGCTGTTTAGCAACTTGATAGTTCCCAACACTCCATTCCAAAATAGCCAAATTTTGTAAAGAGATAAGTGATAAACTTTCATTTACATTTTCATCTGACTTTTCTGTAATAAGGAAAACTTTTTTTAATATATTTCTAGATTTTTCATATTTACCAGCATACAACTCAATTATGGCAATGGCATTTAAAATATAAGCTATTTTTTCACTATTAATATTAGCATCATATTTTTCATTTATTTCTAAAGCTTTTTTAAATAATTGCTTTGCAGCATCGAAATATCCAAAATAAAAATCAACTGAACCCAAACCATGCAAAATGCTAGCTATTTTAGCATGAGGTGTGTTTTTATAATGGCTCTCACCAATATCTAGTGCCTTTTTGTAAAATTGTTTAGCCTGTATATAACCACCAAATCCATTTTTTAACTCTACCTGACCTAAATTATTTAAAGTGTCAATTAATTCTATGTGATTATTATTTTTATAATGATGTTTTTTTATCTCTAATACTCTTTGATAATAGTTTTCAGCGTAATCATAGTTAGAACGTTTCAAATTCAAAGAAGCTAATTTATTTAATATATTTACTAATTTGATGTGATTGTGAATTTTATATATTTTTTGTTGTATTAGCATAGAATTTAAGAATAACTCATGAGCAAGATCAAACATCCCAAAGTGTCTAGCAACATCTCCATATTTGTTCAATAAAGAGCTAGTATCCAGGGTATCTGGCATATATAGATATAGCATTTTAATATGAGGCAACCATTTCCTAGCATTAAACCAAATCTCTTTTTTACCTGTATTTAAATTCTTTACGGCAGCATTAGCTAATTTTATAGCCTTATTGACCCAAATAGATTTCTTATCAATTTTTAGCCTTAATGCTTCCTGTAACAAAGCATGAATCTTAAATGAACTCCTATCATCGCTCACGGTAATTAACGAATGTTCACGTAGTTCCTTGATTGCATCTGCCCTCTTCTCTGCAGGCAAAAAATTAAAAATTTTCCATTTTATATCTTCTGAAGCAAGATAAGATGAAATAAATAATATTTCCTTTGCTTCTTTACTTAATTTTTCTAGTGATATAGTTAATATGCTCCATAGTGTCTGTTTATAATCTTCTGTTTCTTCTGGTATTATATCTAGATATTTCCTCTTTTTATTATTATATAATTCTAGATAATCACTAATATTTGAGCGTTGTCTTATATATCCTACAGCTTGCCCTAAAGCTAATGGATAATAACTCAACAGCTTAATCAATTTTTTTATATTTTGTTCTTTCTCATTAGATAAATGTTGCTTTACAAAAGCTATCGCCTCTTCCTTAGTAAATTCATCTAATTCTAATGAGTAATCTGTCCAGCTCTGACTTCTAGAACTTATCAGCACATGTTTTACTACATTAACAGGAAATTGATTATTTATATTTTTTAAATAAATTTGAATATCTTTTTTTTGAGAGACATTATCTAAAATAAATAATATCTTATTCCTTTTATAATTACCCAATAGTTTTTCATGAACTATTTTTCTAATAGATACAGAGTCTAAGTTGACTACTTCAATACCTAGTTTTTTTGCAAATTCACTATATGAGCTATCTATATTACTTGATGTGCTTGAGTTTACGCATAGGACAGTATCATATTCTTTATCCTCTATTGATCTATAGGCATACTCATTCAATAATTGAGTTTTACCAATTCCACCACTACCTACTATAGCTTGTGTAACAGTACCTATGCTGTGTTTATTCAAATTGTTCTTTATCTGACTAATTGCATTTTCGCGACCTATAAAATTAATATTTCTTGAAGGCAAATTATAAGCTAATATCGTGTTTGCTTTCCCATGAATATCTTTACTATTTGCAGAAAATAATGAGAAATTTACTATTGGCTGTAGATATATATACCAGCCAAACATCAAAATAGCTAAGCTAATAGATAAGAACCAAAAATTCTGTGAAATGTCTTTTTGCAATGAATTATTTGGTAATTGTTCATCAGTATCCTTATGATTATCTATACCAGATTCAGTTTCAAAACTAATTGCTATATCTATTGAACCTAGAACATCTAGCTCTTTATTTATCCTATCAATCTCACTATAATTTTTAATTAAATATTTAATTATGAAATGATAAAAATCTTTCTTCTTCTCGACATCATAAAAGAGAACGCTGGAGTCTTTCAATTTTGCATCATTATTCTTATCAAAACAAATAAAAATAATATTATTTCTTGCATTTCCCATATATTTTTTAAAATATTCTATCTCCCCAATATCATTCGTTAGTAACAAACCTAATCTTTGCATATTTGAACTAACACAATAATCTATCATCTTCTGCAAGCTGTTACTCTCTTCCATCTTTATATTTAGAAGTTCAAAAGACTTACAAATACTATTTGTTTCTGGATTATTTATTAATTTAGGACTTACATTGTAAAAACAAGTTATATTTAGTATTGAAAGAGTATGACTAATTACTTTTGCTGACTTCTCATATTGATAATCCAGATAGCGTTTATTAAAATATTGTTTTAATTTTGTTATCTTTTTATATTTTGCAATAAAAGATGATATCTCTTTCTTGCTAGTGGCTTTTATTTTCCTCTTTATGTTATCTATATGGGTATTTATAGTTTTAGGAGATGATCCCAATATTGAGCCAATCACTTTTGCCTGTGTTATATTGCAAGACAGGCAACTCAGAATTTTAAACTCTGACTCCGTAAAATGTATATTGTTTATGATGTATCCCTTCATTTATACACAACGATTATTTTTCTATTCTTCCATATTGCCAATTAAAACATTTTATAAAATTAATTTAACTAAAAATTTAATTTTTAATTTATAAATGCTTAAATAACATCACGTAACCACAAATATTAAACACAAATTAATTACCTAAGTATGTTTTTAGGTAGAAAAAACAACAAATTAAATAAATAAAACAAGTATAATTTTTTCAAACACTAAAGTTTTTAGAAGCTTTACAGTATCCATTGAGTAAATGTAATCGCGCTCTAAACCAAAATGATTAGAGCGCTTAGATAATAAAGAGTTGGGAGATTTTTTTTATTGTTTTTTCAAACAGTATATTTATTATAAAAAGCGTCCATGCTTAACATGTCATCCTTGCGGTTAAACTCTTTTATGTGCATGCTAACATAATAAAATATAATAGTGCAATCTACATTGTTACTTAGGTTTGTACAAAATACTTAGTTAGTTGTATTTTCTTATATTATTTTTATATTGTTAAATATTCGATTTTAAAGCGATTAGGTTAACATTTACAATCATTCAACAGCTATTACACATTTTGTGAGAAAAGTAATTAATTTTATCATTTCTTCTTTAATTTATTTCTAAAAATGTATTTACTAAATTTAAATCTATTCTTAAAGATGAAATATATAAGCAGTAAATTTATCTTTGTTAGAACATCTGAAATTATTGAAGATATACTTTTCTAGCAAAACCCATAGAAATTATTTTGAAGATTATGACTCTAAATATATACACATATAGAATATAATAATTTTAATGTGTAGATATTGTAAAGCCCCCATTTTTAGGACAGTTCATAACTGGAATTTCATAGCTTAAATTATACTCAATTAATACTCCTCAT
>JABSQI010000127.1 GCA_013215905.1 Legionellales bacterium
GTCTCGAAAAGGGTGATTTTCTTTACACTGTTATTGCTAACGTAGAATTGATGTATTGATAGGAATATAATGCTTAAGAACTTATCTACTAATCAATGTTAAGCATTTATCAGGTTGTGATAAGTTATTAGATAAAATCACATGGAGGTAATATGAAGATAGGCTACGCTAGAGTATCAACCCATGACCAATATTTGGGGATGCAAGAGGATGCCTTGAAGCAAGAAGGGTGTGAGCAAATTTATACAGATATTGCCAGCGGAGCAAAAACTGACCGATTAGGATTAGATGAAGCGATTAATCATTTAAGAGCTAATGATATTTTAGTTGTATGGAAATTAGACCGTCTAGGTCGTTCAATGCAACATTTAATTCAAACCATCAAATTATTATATGATAGAAATATTGGCTTTAAGAGTTTGCAGGAAGATATCAATACGACGACTAGTGGCGGCAAATTAATATTTCATATCTTTGGTGCTTTAGCAGAATTTGAACGGGATATAATCAGAGAGCGCACTCAAGCTGGTTTAACAGCTGCAAGAAAAAGAGGACGATTAGGCGGTAGACCGCCGATGCTAAATTCACGCCAAGTAAAAAGATTGATAGAGCTTTACGACGAACAACAAAGCACAGTTGATGAAATCTGTAAAATTTTTAATATTAGTAGACCTTCTTTTTACAATTACATTAATAAAGGCAAGAAAAAAATTGTTATTAATGTGCTTACTTGAAATGTAATTTATCTAATAGGATTAGTTGTTTTCAAATTCCTTAATAATGAATTTTATTGATTTGTAACATACCCTTATTTTTTATATCATAAAGAAACCATAGTACAGGGGAAATCATGTCGATTAGTTTGGATGAAAAAATATATAAATTCCTAAAATTGAACAAAGGCCAATATTTTCCTGCTATAGAAATTGCTTCTTGGATATGTCAAGAATATCCGAGAGATTGTTTAAAGAAAAAAGAGAATTCTGTAAATAACAAGAAACCATTAAAGACAGATATTGATGTGGCACAGCAATATGCTGCTGAAATAAGCAGTCGTTATAAAAGATTATTAGAAAATTACCCAAAGATCAGAGTTACTGGTGGTTCTCCCAGGAAATATTATATTCATTCTGAGGAGGTAAATATACAACAAGAAATTAAAAATCCTTTACTACAAAGAGAAGAAAAAATGTATCCTTATTTAATAAAATTTATTTGGGATAAATTTAACGTTTACTGTAAAATCATTTCAGCTGGAAAGTCTGGAAACAATAAGGGTAAAAATGGTAATAAATGGCTACATCCAGATATTGTAGGAATGGGAGAATTAATTTATCATTGTTCAGATACCTTACAAAAATTCATTAAATCAAGCTCTGATAAACTTTCTAAACTTTGGTCATTTGAAGTAAAAAAAGAAATTACTATGTCAAATGTTAGATCTTGTTTCTTCCAAACTGTAAGTAATTCTTCATGGGCTAATTTTGGCTATCTTGTCGCATGTAATATTGATGAGGACGCACTTGCAGAACTTAGTATTTTATGTGAAAGACATGGAATAGGGTACATTAACTTGTCTACTGATAGTCATGTAGATAGTCAAATTTTGATTCCAGCTAAAGAGAATACCAGCATAGACTGGAAAATTGTTAATAGACTATCGAGTGAAAAGAACAGTGGTTTTAATGACTACATTAATGAGTTATACCAACTTCAAGCTACTGGAACAGTTAACCTTCCTAAATGGGATGAATATAAATATATTAATTCAAAGTTGAAGTGCGACGATAAAAGACGTATAAATCTATGAAATCTCCATGCATTAATAGAAATGATTTTATTAAGTCACCACTAAATTATACAGGTGGTAAATACAAATTATTAAGTCAAATACTACCTATTTTCCCTAAAAAAATAGATACTTTTGTTGATTTGTTTGCAGGTGGATTAAATATTGGAATTAATATTAGTGCTAAAAAAATAATAGCAAATGACATTATGCCAGAAGTAATTGAACTTTATAAATATTTAAAATCAAAAAACGAAAACAAGGTAATACAGGATATCAACAAACTAATTTTCAAATATAAATTAAGCGATACTTCTAAATATGGGTATGATTACTATAATTGTGATTCTAACTCAGGTGTTGCAAAATATAATAAAGCACAATATTTAAAATTACGTGATTATTATAATAATACTAAAACACCGTTGTTGTTTTATACTACATTAGTATTTGCTTTTAACAATCAAATTAGATTTAATAAGAATGGATTGTTTAATATGCCTGTTAATAAAAGAGATTTTAACTCTAGCATAAAACAAAAATTAATAAATTTTATAAAAGCTTTAAATAATAAAAATATTTATTTTACATCTAAAAATTTTGAGGATATTAAAATAGAAAGAAACTCATTTGTATATGCAGATCCTCCATACTTAGCGACTGTAGCTTCATACAATGAAAACGGTGGATGGAATAATGAAAAAGAAATTAATCTATTAAATTACCTAGATGAACTGGATTCTAGAAGTATAAAATTTGCATTATCGAATGTATTTCAAAATAAAGGTAAAACTAATGAAATTTTGAAAAAATGGAGTAAGAAATATAATATTCACCCTCTAATGCATAGTTACAATAATTGTAACTATCACGCAAAAGATAAAAGCAAATGCAGTACATCTGAAATATTAATAACAAATTATTAAGAATAATATATGCCAAATAGTAAATCTTTAGGGAAAAACGATCAAAGTGGTTTCGATTTTGTACAAGAAATGTTACAAGGAGATGAAACATATGGGATTAACTTTGATAGAGTACAATGGGACTCTAAAAATAATAAATATATAATAGTAGAATTGCTATTATGTGAAGAAGAACAAATAGTCACCCCATATACTAGCCATCCAAATAGATATTTTTTCTCAAATTATAGCAGAGGGATCAAAGGCAATGCTCAAAAATTTATATCTCTCTGGCAATTGTCAGAAGAATTAAAAGCTAATTTATATCTAGTGAATTATGCTAAAAAAGGCACTAAACATGAAGATCAAGTACTATTGATGTGGGTTAAAAACGTTGACAAAAATAATAAAAAATGCCCTGTATCAACGGTAGATAAAAAGCTAACAAGAAAAGAGTTTTCTAAAAAATTTAGGGAAATGAATAGAAGAGGAAACAGAGATTAGGCTACAATCAAAAACCCTATTATTTAAGGTATGATTAATAAAGTTAAGCTGAATAAAATATTTTAACATCTTTGTTAAGTTAAAATATTCTATTTAGTTTCCATTTACACAGTTACGGTTACAGGCTCCTTAGAAGCTATCAAGATTGCTAAAGAGACACTATTGTAAAATAACTTGTCTTGCTCGGCACAATTATTTACATTGATTTTTAGACGAGTTTTTAGACACTATTTTGCTGCTGATTGGTCGTCCTCACGCAAGCACCAATAGTGTAAAGAAAATCATCCTTTTTTAGACACCCTCATTATATCCAATAACTGGATATAATGAGTTAGTCCTTAAGCAAAAATATTTTTAACCGGGATCACCGCATGGTTCTACAGATATAGAAGTTTCTATATTATTTCTGGTTATATCTTTATTAGATGCAAATACAGTAAACGGTAAAGTTATGCATACCGCTAATATAATGTATATATTTTTCATGTTTATCTCCTTGTTGTAGAAATAGTTTTATTTATATTTATCGTTATTATACTTATCTTTATTTTTGAATTAGAAAAATATTCTAACTTCGTTCTGTAATTGATCAAAAATATAGTGTTTATCTTTATTATGGATATATATTTAAAAATTTAGAGTCATAATGTAAATATTTTTAAACTATAATCTTTCTCAATTTTATTATATGCAGTTAAAATCATTATTTTTTTGTAAATGAAGACTTATTTTTGATAGATATATGTATTACTTAAGATAGTTTGCTAATTTTTGTTTCAACAGATAATATATTTTTCTGATGATGAGATTTAACATCATTGTCCTTTATATCCGATAATATTTTTTTGGCTATTAAAAGAGCTTTTTCATATTGTTCTCTGGCTTTTAATTTTTCTCCATGTTTTTCGTAAGCTTGGCCAAGCAAATAATGATATCGTGCTGTAAAATGATAATCTTTTCCAAATATTAATTTGATCATTGTTAGTGTCTTCTCATAATATTCAATCGCCCCTAAGAAATTTGTAATGTTCAAATCAGGCCAAATTATAGCAGGGGTATAATCAGAGGACATAGATGAATTTATCCTGTTTTTATAATATTTTGATAAAATATTATAAGCTCTTTGTATAGAGCATAATGCTTCACTATAATTCCCCAATAATTCATCTGTAAAACCTAAAGTAAGCAAAGAACTTCCTAATGCAACATGATTGTTTGACTTATAAAATTTTTCCCTTATTTTTATATCCTTTTTAAGGATTTTTTTAGCCTCTTTGTAATTCCCCATGCTAAATTCAACCAAGCCCAATCCTTGTAAAGGATAAGCAACCATAATATGATCTGAATTTAGATAGTGTTCCTTTCTAATTTCTAAAACTTTCCTAAATGTTTCTTTTGCCTTTTGATAGTTCCCGACACTCCATTCTAATATAGCTAATGTTTGTAAATATTTATCTGTCAATATGTTATCATTCTGATATATACTATTTTTTATTTTTATAGTCTTGTTAATTATATTTCTAGCAGCAGTATAATTACCAAGATATATTTCTGTTAAGGATAAGTACCCTAAAGAAGACAATAAATCTTTGTGGTCATTATTTTTATAATGATTTTTTTTAATGTTTAAAGATTTGGTAAATAGTTCTTTTGCTTTATTTAAGTATCCAAACCTTCTTTCTAATAAGCCTAGCCCTAATAATGTTTCTGAAAATCTCGTATATCCACCATCTCTATTATGTATTTTTTTAATTTGCATTGATTTATTATAAAATTTCTTAGAATCATCATAATCCCCAAGAAATATCTTAACCATCCCTATACTATCTAAGGTATCTGTTATCTCAAGAGAATTATAGCCATAATAATTTTGTTTAATTTTTAAAGCTTTTTGATAAAACCCAGCCGAAGCATTATAGTCACCCAATATAAATTTTATCTTTCCCATTTTAAATAATGTTTCTCCTATCTTTATATGGTTACTATTGGAGTAATTACTCTCTTTAATACGAAAAATGCTATTTAAGAAATAATTTGATAAATTATATAATCCAAAATGTCTAGCAATGCCCTCATACTCATCTAATAAATCAGCAGTACTTAAACTCTTATTCATATATTGAGATAGATTACTGATATGGAATAACCATTCTCTAGCATTATCCCAAGTGTCTTTATCTTCTAGATTGAATTTATTTACAACAGTTTTAGCTAGATTAACTGCTTTATCAATCCATTGTTTTTGTTCATCTATCTTTAATCTAACAACTTCCTGTAATAAACCATGTATTTTAAATGATGTCATATCATCATTTAGAGTAATCAATGA
>JABSQI010000128.1 GCA_013215905.1 Legionellales bacterium
AAACCCGAGCCTTTTCAATATCTTCACCTGAATCATTTTTCTCAAATAAGTTGATTTTAACCTTCACTTTACTATGCAGAGCAACATTACCTCCCTCATAAAAAGCATTAGCTTCATCAATACTAGCAAAAACCATTCCTTCGCCTAAGCAATTAACTTTTTCACGCGTCAGATAATACAATCCAAGAACTACATCTTGAGTAGGCACAATGATTGGTTCACCATTAGCAGGGGACAAAATATTATTTGTAGACATCATCAAAGAGCGAGCTTCTAATTGAGCCTCTAATGTTAAAGGAACATGCACAGACATTTGATCACCATCAAAGTCAGCATTATATGCTGTACAAACTAAAGGATGAAGCTGAATAGCTTTACCTTCAATTAGTAAAGGCTCAAAAGCCTGAATTCCTAATCTATGCAATGTAGGAGCTCTATTTAATAATACTGGATGTTCACGAATCACTTCGGCTAGGATATCCCATACAACAGACTCTTCTTTTTCAACCATTTTTTTAGCTGCTTTAATTGTTGTAGCTAATCCTCGCAACTCTAGTTTACTAAAAATAAAAGGCTTAAATAGTTCTAGAGCCATCTTTTTAGGAATACCACATTGATGCAACTTTAATGTTGGCCCCACAACAATAACAGATCTTCCTGAGTAATCAACTCGCTTTCCTAGAAGATTCTGTCTGAATCTACCATGCTTACCTTTGATCATATCTGCTAAAGATTTTAAAGGTCTTTTATTTGAACCTGTAATTGCTCTACCTCTTCTGCCATTATCTAAAAGAGCATCAACTGATTCTTGTAACATTCTTTTTTCATTTCTAACAATAATATCTGGAGCTGACAAATCTAATAGTCTTTTGAGTCGATTATTTCGATTTATTACTCTACGATATAAATCGTTTAAATCAGAAGTAGCAAATCTCCCACCATCTAATGGAACTAAAGGACGTAAATCTGGCGGTAAAACTGGTAAAACATCTAAAATCATATCTTCAGGTCTATTACCTGAATCTTTTAGCATTTCCATTAGTTTTAGTCTTTTTGCTAATTTTTTAGAACGAGTTTCTGAATTTGTATTTGGCAATTCTTCTCTTAACTTTTCAATCTCAACATCTAAATTCAGACCTTGTAAAAATTCTTTTATGGCTTCAGCTCCCATCTTAGCTGTAAATTCATCACCATACTGCTCAATAGCTTCTATATATGCATCATCAGACAATAGCTGTCCTTTTTCAAGCTCAGTCATTCCAGGATGAACAACTACAAAAGCTTCAAAATATAGAATTTTTTCTATATCTCTCAGAGTCATATCTAATAGTAAACCGATACGGGATGGTAATGATTTTAAAAACCATATGTGAGCAACAGGACTAGCCAACTCAATGTGCCCCATCCTTTCACGCCTAACCTTGGTAAGAGCTAATTCAACTCCACATTTCTCACAAATTACTCCTCTGTGCTTTAATCTCTTATACTTACCACATAAGCATTCATAATCTTTAATGGGACCGAATATTTTTGCGCAAAATAGCCCTTCTCTTTCTGGTTTAAATGTTCGATAATTTATTGTTTCTGGTTTTTTTACTTCTCCATAAGACCAAGCTCTTATCATTTCTGCAGAAGCTAAACTAATTTTTATAGCATCAAACTCATCATAATGATTCTGTTGTTTAATTACCCCTAAGAGATCTCCCATTACTGGTTTCTTAGGTAATACCATTTTTTTATCTAAAAAGTCCACCAAGTTCGTCTCCTCAACCTATTATTTCTGTTCTAAATCAATATTTATACCAAGAGCACGTATCTCTTTTACAAGCACATTAAAAGACTCTGGCATGCCTGCTTCCATACGATGATCTCCGTCAACAATATTTTTATATATTCTTGTACGCCCTGTAACATCATCAGATTTCACAGTTAGCATTTCTTGTAGAGTATAAGCTGCGCCATAAGCCTCAAGTGCCCATACCTCCATTTCACCAAATCTTTGCCCACCAAATTGAGCTTTACCACCTAGTGGTTGTTGAGTAACCAAGCTATAAGAACCAGTAGAACGAGCATGCATCTTATCATCAACAAGGTGATTCAATTTTAGAATATACATATAACCAACAGTTACAGGTGTATCAAACTTTCTACCAGTTCTACCATCACTTAAATTTATTTGTCCATGCTCTGGAAGACCTGCAATATTTAGCAATCTCTTAATTTCAGACTCACTTGCCCCATCAAAAACAGGGGTAGCAATAGGAACTCCATTTTTTAAATTGTGGCTTAATCTGACTACTTCATTATCATTTAGCTGAGATAAATCAATATTTTTACCAGAATCACCATTATATATCTTGTCTACAAAATCGCGGATTTCAACAGGATTCCTATTCTCATCTAACATTTTTCCAACTTGTAGTCCCAAAGTTTTTGCGGCCCACCCTAAATGTGTTTCTAAAACCTGCCCGACATTCATTCGAGAAGGAACACCAAGAGGGTTCAATACAATGTCAACAGGTGTACCATCAGGCAAATATGGCATATCTTCTACAGGCACAACTCGGGATATAATCCCTTTGTTACCATGACGACCAGCTAATTTATCACCTGGTTGTAGCCTACGCTTAACAGCAAGATGAACTTTAACAATCTTTAAAACACCAGGAGCAAGATCATCTCCCTGGTTAATCTTATCTTTTTGTTTATTTAATTGTTCAGTATTTCTGATTTTACCTGCCTCTAGTTGCTTCTCTAACAATTCAACTTTTGAATTTAAGGCATCATCACTTAAATTTATTTTAAACCACTGCTCTCTATCAACTGTATTTAAATACTCTTCACTAATAACTGTGCCTCTTGTTAACTGATTTGGGCCAGCATCAGCTGTACTATTTAATAATATATTTTTTAATCTATTATATATGTCCTGTTCCAAGATTCTTAATTCATCATCTAAATCTTTTTGAGCTTGAGCAAGAGCGCTATCAGATATAAACTGAGCTCTAGAATCTTTACTTATTCCATCTCTTGTAAAAACCTGAACATCAATAACTGTACCATTTATTCCTGAAGGTACTCGCAAAGAAGTATCTTTTACATCAGAAGCTTTTTCACCAAATATTGCTCTTAAAAGCTTTTCTTCTGGGGTTAACTGGGTTTCTCCCTTAGGAGTAATTTTCCCAACAAGAATATCACCAGGAGCTACTTCCGCTCCTACATAAACAATTCCTACTTCATCCAGCTTAGATAAAACACCATCGCCAACATTAGGAATATCAGAAGTAATTTCTTCCTTACCAATTCTGGTATCTCTTGCAATACAGGTTAATTCCTCTATATGAATAGAAGTAAATCTATCTTCTTGGACTATTTTCTCAGATAACAAAATTGAATCCTCAAAATTATATCCATGCCAAGGCATAAAAGCCACTAACAAATTTTGTCCCAAGGCTAATTCACCCATATCTGTACATGGCCCATCAGCTAGAATATCTCCTTTAGAAATTTTATCGCCTGACTCCACTAATACTCTTTGATTAATACATGTGTTTTGATTAGATCGGGAATATTTAGTCAAAGTATAAATATCTACACCTGTATCGCCATCTAAAGTTTCAGTCTCATTTACTCTAACAACTATTCTACTAGCATCTACAGAATCAACAATACCATCTCTCTTAGCAACTAAAGCAACACCTGAATCAACGGCAACTGTCCTTTCCATTCCCGTTCCCACTAGAGGTTTCTCAGAAATTATCGAAGGAACTGCTTGACGTTGCATATTAGAACCCATCAAAGCCCTATTAGCATCATCGTGCTCTAAAAATGGGATTAAAGATGCAGCAACAGAAACTACTTGTTTTGGAGATATATCCATATAATTAATATTACTAGCCTGAGTCATGGTAAACTCATTCTTATGTCTACATGGGACAAAATCTTCTACAATCTTTCCCTCAGCATCCAAATTAATATTTGATTGAGCTATATAGCATTCGTGCTCAACAATTGCTGAAAGATAATCAACTTTATCAGTTACCTTTCCATCAACAACACGACGACAAGGAGTTTCTAAGAAACCATATTTATTTGCTTTAGCATAGATAGCTAATGAATTAATCAACCCAATATTTGGACCTTCAGGGGTCTCAATAGGACAAACTCTACCATAATGAGTTGTATGAACATCCCTTACCTCGAATCCAGCTCTTTCTCTCGATAGACCTCCTGGCCCTAGGGCAGACATTCTTCTTTTGTGAGTAATCTCTGATAATGGATTTGTTTGATCCATAAATTGAGATAATTGGTTGGTACCAAAGAAAGAGTTAATTACTGATGATAATGTTTTCGCATTAATTAAATCAGAAGGTGTAAATACCTCATTATCTCTTACATTCATTCTTTCACGAATAGTTCTTGCCATTCTTGAAAGACCAACACCAAATTGGTTGTACAATTGTTCACCAACCGTTCTAACTCTTCTGTTACTTAAGTGATCAATATCATCAACTAAAGTTTTAGAGTTTATTAACTCAATTAAATATTTGATAATAGATATGATATCTTCTCTAGACAATGTTCTAACATTATCTGGAGTATCCATATCTAATTTTTTATTTATTCTAAATCGACCTACTTCTCCTAAATCATATCTCGTTTCAGAGAAAAATAATTTATCGATAACACCTCTTGCAGTTTCTACATCAGGCGGCTCAGCATTTCTCAGTTGTCTATAGATATGTTCTACAGCTTCTTTCTCTGAGTTAGAAGGATCTTTTTGTAAAGTGTTGTAAATAATTGCATAATCTGCAGAATTTACATCTTCTTTATGAAGGATAATTGTTTTAGAACCTGATTCAATTATTTGATCAATGTGCTCTTTTTCAAGAAGTGTTTCTCGATCAATAATTACTTCATTTCTTTCAATAGAAACAACTTCTCCAGTATCTTCATCAACGAAATCTTCTACCCAAGTTTTTAATACTCTTGCAGCTAATTTTCGTCCTAAAATCTTTTTAAGTCCTGATTTACTAACTTTTACTTCGTCAGCTAAATCAAATAACTCTAATATATCTTTATCAGTTTCGTATCCAATAGCTCTAAAAAGAGTAGTTACAGGTAACTTTTTCTTTCTATCGATATAAGCATACATTACACTGTTAATGTCTGTAGCAAATTCAATCCAAGAACCTTTAAAAGGAATTACTCTTGCTGAATATAATTTAGTACCATTTGCATGGCGACTTTGACCAAAGAATACACCTGGAGATCTGTGTAATTGAGATACAATTACTCTTTCTGCTCCGTTAATTACGAATGTTCCTTTATTTGTCATATAAGGGATAGTCCCTAAATATACATCTTGAACGATTGTTTCAAAATCTTCGTGCTCAGGATCTGTACAATAAAGTTTTAATTTGGCTTTTAAAGGTACACTGTGTGTTAAACCTCTATCAATACACTCATCTATCGAATATCTCGGTGGATCTACAAAGTAATCCTGAAACTCCAATACGAATTG
>JABSQI010000129.1 GCA_013215905.1 Legionellales bacterium
AATAGCTGTTAGGGTAAATAAATATTTAGAAAGTTAAGTTATCTAAAACCATTTTCTCTTCATTTTCTTAAATGATTTATAACCTTTGTTTATTTGTTTATTTGCTTCATTAACAACTGGTTTAGATTTATGTACAACCTCCTTAACAATAGGCTTTACTTGCTTCACTACTTCTTTCTCTGCTTCCTTATAATCATCAAATACTTCCTTAGCTACCTGTTTTGATTTTTTACCAATTTTATTAATTTTTTCGTTCGCTTTAAGGCTTTGATTAATATAATTTATATTCTGATACTTATTATCTAATCCCAAGGCGCTGATAGCTTCAGAAGTGATAGTATCGCATCTGGGACCTGCCAAAAGTATATAATCTTGTTTGTCATATTTGTTATATATACCATCAACTATACTTAATTTAGTTGTAAAATCTTTCTTATCTTTAGTAGTATAAATCACTTTACTATCAATTCTTTTTGTTTCTTTATTATGATGGATATTTATTTTTACGCCCTTTTGTTGCAGAAGTATTTTTGATTGACTGAAAGTAGTTTGATCTATTGAAGCATGAAAATATTCATCAAACTCACCATCATCACTACTAAACCTTAAATATACATGATAAATTGTAGTATTAAAAATTTCGTTGACCTGTTGCATTATGGGCATGCTTGCAATTCCTTGCTCTATTGTATAAGTAGTAGCATTAGCAACTCCAACTAAGGAAAATATAATTAATATAAAGCTTTTATAGATAAATTTATTCATAATTCTAACTCCTAAATCGTTATATCCAAAGAATTTACATGACAGTTAATAGATAGTCAACATAAGAATTGTTATTGCTCAATCACGCCTCATAGTTACATTTATTCTCAATCTTTGCTGTATTTTCTATTTGTAGTTTTTTGGTAAATTGTTCGAAACAGTATTTTTATTAAACCATATTTTTTCATCTACCTATTTTAATTCTAGATTAGATGTACTAACTTTAGAATTAACATATAAGATTATTTAATAGAAAAATAATAACAAATTTTTTCGTATGATTTACAAGATTACACACTCAAGGCTATTCTTAGATTGTTTATCTACTACAATTTTTCCAATTGACTTACCTATTTTGGGAACCCTTTTAGAATCTGGAATATTCATTTCGTCAATTACTATCCTATATATAAATTTATCATCCATCTCTACAGTTTCTTCTAAATAGATGGAATAAGTCATTTCAAAATAACTTTTATTTTGAGCGTACATTAAGTTTTGTATGATAATCTTGAGTGTGTTTGTATACATTAATTTCCAATGTTGTTCTTTATCACAATATGCATTAGAACTAAAATGAGTCTGCAAGCTAGCGCTATAAAGATCCCATTTAGTATCTCTGAAATCAAACTTGAATGAATGTAAACTAACCAGGTAGAAGCCACCTAAATCTGGCTCCCTACTTCTAAGGATACAACTATCAAAATGAAATACAGACATTCTATTTTTAATAATTTCATCAAATTTTGCTTGATTCATTGGTGGAGATGCAAAAACATACTTGATATTAAATACCACTAGAATTATAGCTACAATTTTCATAACACTTCTAGATAATATCCAGTAAAATTGTTTGTACTTAGCAAAAATATTATAAAAGTATGTTAACCAAATAGAACTAGCTATTTTATTAATTGGCTTAGAATCATTAATCATTATAAATTCCTTTTTTATGGGAAGAAGTTCACCGAAGAATTTCTTCCTGATGTTAGACAATATAATGCAATACAGATATTGAATGCAACATCTCCTAGACATAAAAATATGATTATTTGAAATTTATTGGATTTAATTGAAATATTTTTTTAGCAATCATTAAATTTTAATGTTCTAACAAAGAATGTCCACAGATCCACGAATTAAACAACGCCAGGAATATTACTACCTAATGCTTAGGCAATATTTTGATACAGATCATTATTACTATCTTCAAGTAATTATTTTTTGTTATATGTGTAGTCTAAGCATTCAAATAAACACAGTTAATTCATAATACTTAAATAATTCTTATACTAACAATACCTAATAACCAATAGATATTAGGTATTGCTAAAGTTAGATATGAATTTAGTATTTATAAATTCTATTATACTTCACTAACAACAAACTCTTCCTCATATTTATGACTATTAGCTGATGACAATTCCTCTGTATCATTTGCTGCATATTCTAAGGACAATTCTATCTCTTCTATACCAAATTTTCTGGACCACCAACCATCTTGCCAATGATAGTAATTAGCTGTGCCTTTTTGATATGGATTATCACTTAATTCTAAGCTATTAGCCATCTCAAACCCTTCTTCCCAGCACTCCTCAAGAGAAGGAGCCTTTATATCAAATAATAATTTCGTGATCCCCAAAAGATTCGTATTATCCATAATTTCTCCATTTGACAATATCTTATTCACCCACATTTCCATATATAAGTGAATATTATTCTAGCACTATAATGGGAAACATCTAGTTAAACATTAAAGTATTTACTTTTATTATATTTTTATTGGCAACTATCCGATTGAAAATATTCGACATTTGTACTTATCTAGCAATATTTTGACTATTCTGTTTTAATTTATTGATATATTCATCTATAACTCATAGTATCAAGAATATACATACTATGGTGTTTTATGCTTACTCCACAAAAAAAAATATTTATTGTTTTGGTTTATTTATTTTCTCTTAATTCTTATTCCACTATTATCGAAACTAATCTACATAAAAAAATTATACCGATCTCAACAAATTACATGTTAATCACAAATGCTTCCTCTCAATTTTTTAACCAAGAAGACGGTTATGTCACAAAAAAAAATAGGGTGACTCTAACTAAAACCATCCATGACAATAATCTGATTGGAAAAAATTTAAAAATAGTAGTTGTGTTCCTAAAATACCAAATACGTCAAAATGGTATTCTCAAGATATACCAAACGGATGTAACTCTAGATGGAAAAAATAAAATTATAAATGGTAATGATAAAATCATTATTGATATCCCTGACAATCCAAATTTATTTGAGATAAATAGCTTGTCCTACGAGAGTATTAATCGTCTTCTTCCAATATGGAATATAACAGAATTGTCCAATCAATTATGGCTATACTGTTCTAGAATATTCTAGCAAGATGATAAAAAATATATTCTTAATTTCTTAATGTAAATTTTTTAAATTTATGTTTAATTTGTTCGTTAAGTTTGTTTGAAAATATACTAGAAAAATAGTTATCCTCCAGCGAGCTATCCATAACATTATCCATCCTACAAATTTGTACTGAATAATTTTCAACGCCTGCCCTACAAAGTTCATCAGTCAGATTTTCTAGTAGAGTAGAATCATGTAATTTATAATGAATTGTAGTACGACATTCAAATTCAATTTTATTCTCTAACAATAAATCTAAACTTTTTTTAACTGACATGCCTGAATTTTTAGTTCTAGTAATATTTTGATATTCACTGAACAATGTTTTAATATCTAAGCCAACCCAATCAATATATTGTAATAATTTAGATAATGTTTGGGTATAACTACCTCCTGTATGCAATCCTACATTAAAGCCTAGCGACTTAACCTGCTTGACTACTTCTAACAATCCTTTCTGTGCAGTAGGCTCCCCTCCACTAAATACTATAGCATCTAATAAAGCTCTCCTAGTCTTAAGAAATTTATATACACTATCCCAGTCATATTTAGTAACACTTTTAAAATTAGTTAGGTTAGTATTGTAGCAATATCTACATCTCCAAGGACATCCCTGACAAAAAACAACCGCTGATAATTTATCAGGATAATCTATCGTGGAAAATGGTAAAAATCCCCCTATAGCAATCATCAATATAACTCCTAATTTATAAGTACTTTCTATCTATTTTTTATAAATAATTAGTGTACAGGTTCACGGAAAAATATTCTTTCTGCATGTTCTCCTTTCTTCCCAATATTGAACTGGGATACGGGCCGATAGTATCCCATGACACGAGTCCAACATTCACATTCTTGTCGGCTTTGTTCTGGTAATAGTTCTACACCCTGTTTCACTAAACTATTGTGGTTTATATGATTAATGTCATTATTAAGATTCTCTTTAATAATTATTTCATCATCGCAGGTAGGACAATATTTATGCTCTCCTTGTATATATCCATGGATTGGGCATATTGAAAAAATAGGAGTTACGGTAATGTATGGAATTTTAGAATTTTCTAAAACTCGCTTAACAAATATCTTACATGAATGCGAACTATTCATCCTCTCATTCATATAAAAATGCAAAACAGTTCCACCAGTATATTTTTGTTGAAGTATATTTTGTTTTTCCATAACAAGAAAAGGATCATCTGTATAGTCAACTGGTAATTGTGAAGAATTAGTATAATAAGGACGCATCAGATCTCCCGCTTGAATAATATCTTTATAGCGACTCTTATCTTCCTTAGCAAACCTATAAGTTGTACCCTCTGCAGGAGTTGCCTCTAAGTTATATAAATGCCCTGTCTCTTCTTGAAATTTACTAAGTGTACAACGGATATACTCTAGAAAATCACCAGCTAATTTCTGACCCTCATCATCTATAATACTATATTTGTCATTACTAAAATTTCGTATCATTTCATTAATACCATTAACACCAATAGTAGAAAAATGATTTCTTAGCGTTCCAAGATAACGCTTTGTATATTGAAATAGTCCTTGATCTATATATTTTTGGATAATCTTTCTTTTTTCTTCTAAACTTGTTTTTGCTAAGTGTAATAAATATTCTAGCCTTTTAAATAAATCTGCTCTATTATTTTTATATAGATAACCTAATCGAGCACAATTTATAGTAACCACTCCAATTGACCCTGTCTGTTCTGCTGAACCAAATAGTCCATTTCCTCTTTTTAACAATTCTCGTAGATCTAATTGTAAACGACAACACATTGAGCGAATCATATTAGGATCAAGTTCAGAATTAATAAAATTTTGAAAATAAGGCGTTCCATATTTAGCTGTTAACTCAAATAATAATTTTGCATTACTAGAATCCCAGTTAAAATCTTTAGTTATATTATATGTAGGGATTGGGAAAGTAAAACTTCTGCCATTCATGTCTCCAGCTAACATTATTTCAATAAAAGCTTTATTGATTTGCTCCATCTCAAATTGTAGGTCACCATACTTAAATGGCATGTCTTCTCCAGCAACTACTGGAGTAATATCTCTCAAATCATCAGGACAAACCCAATCAAATGTTAAATTTGTAAAAGGTGTTTGAGTACCCCAACGTGAAGGCATATTTAAACCATATACTAGTTCTTGTATACTCTGTTTAACCTGTTTATAAGACAATTTATCCTTACGAAGATATGGAGCTAAATAGGTATCAAATGAACTAAAAGCTTGAGCTCCTGCCCACTCATTTTGTAATATTCCAAAGAAATTAACTATCTGCC
>JABSQI010000013.1 GCA_013215905.1 Legionellales bacterium
TGTTGTCTTAATGTAATATCCGCATCAGTAAGCATATCCGCTAAAACGTGCGTTACAACCATGTTAGTCGTATCTGTTGGTGTAAATTTTTGTGCTGCATAATTAGCTCCTGCATTACGAGTATCTAAACCAACTGTTAATCTGTTAGAATCAGCCGTTACAATACCAAATAATTGCTGCCATAAACCGTCAAACTTTGTAAAGTATCCAATTGTAGTTCCGTTTGTAATGTTTCCACCGCCACTAACTAAAGAAGCGTTTGTGTCTGCAAACCATGCATTTCTGTAAATTGTCTCAGCTAAAGCATTTGCAATTACTTTATCAACCATGAATGTTGCAAAGTCTGTAATATCTGGAGCATCAACACCATTCTTTTTTGAATAGTTCAAAAACGAAGGCTCTAATTCTTTATAACAAAAACCTAATCTATCAGAAATTGTTGCTAAGTTCCAGAATTTTTCACTTAGTGTAACATCATTAGATGCTTCTGATGGGTTACAACCTCCTGAAGCTAATCCTAATAAACCATTTAATTGGCTCATTATTACTATCTGTTTTTGTGCTTTAATACCTTCATCAATAGAATGTAAACTTTCTAAAGAAGGGTTTTGTAATTGTTTTTCAAATAACACTTCTGCAAAGTCTTTTACTTCGTCTCCGTTGAATGTTATTTGTGATGGGTCAAAAAATGGCATATCTTTTTATTTTTTATTGTTTATAATTATTTTTTTGTTTCTTCTCTTTTCGCTTGTATCTTCTCTTTAAAAGATAAAGTTTTAGGCTTAGCATTCTTGTTAAAAGTTTTCTTTGCTGCTTGCACTTGGTGAGTACTTGAAATTGTTGATTTAAACTCAGTAAGTTTTGCTTCAATATCAGTTTCAAACTTTGCGTTCATTTTAACTTTCAATTCTTCAATTGCTTTAGAATGATTTGCATCTGCTGAAGCTGCATTATCTGTTAACTCTTTAATCTTAGCGTTAAGTTCTTCAACTGTTGCATCTGCCTCAACTTCTACAATCTCAGAAACTAAACCATCAACAACAACTATTACCGTTCCGTTTTCGATTGTGTAACTATCATTAGGCGCTACATCTTCTCCAATGAATACTTCTTCACCTACTGCTGGAATTTCTCCCTCAGAAGCGTAACTTAATTCACCTTTGTCTGTAGCAATCATAATTGCTTTAACATCTTCTTTTTTAGTTAAAAGAGCTTTTATTTCTGCAAGTCCTTTATCTAGTTTTTCTCCTAGTGTTTTTTCCATCTTATTATTATTTTGTTTATTTACTTTGTTTAAAAATGCTACTGCTTTAAGTTCTACCCTCGGTATAATCTCAGATACAAAACCTAATGTTTTACATTCTTCATCCGTTAAAGATGTCTCCTGTCTCATTAAGCCCTCTAAGGCTGGTTTTCCTAAACCTGTTGCTTTCATATACATTGATAGCATTTGCTTCTGTACTGGCTCAATGTTATCCGCTGCTCTTCTTAACTCTTCAGCATTTCCATTAACACCAACTAATAAAGGGTTATGAATAAAATACTCAGTACCCGCTATCATTTTACGATTCTCTAAAGGAACTGATAAATGTATTTCTGTACCCATTGAAGCACATTGCACTTCTGCAATAGTTACCGCATTAGGTATTTTAGAAATATAATCAGCTATTAGTTTTCCAGTATCAACCGAACCGCCTTGACTATTAATGTGGAAATACAATTGAGTTGCTAGTTTATTAGCTTCTACCTGTACTATAACGTCTTGAAGCTCAACGCCTTTTTCGTCTTCTGTACTTCCAATCTGTCCTGTTATGTAAATGTGTCCTATCATATTACTTGTAAAAATAAATAAGTATTATATTTGAAATGTATTAAGGTTTTAATATATTTGTTTTATGAGAAAAATAATTGAAGGACTAAAAGAGCAAAAAGAATTAGCAGAAAAGACATTTATAAAAAACTGTATTATAAAGAGAAGGTCTTTAGTTAACTCCTGTATTCCTGATACTGAATCCTACCTAGATGATATATTAAGTTTAGACATAGCAATAAGTGTTTTAGAGAATAACAACGCTTGTAAAGCATCTTAATATATTACCTCAAAGCCTTTAAAGCATATCGAATTGTTTGTTCTGAACAATTGAATTGATCTGCACTATCAAATAAGGTTTGGCTTATAGTGTCGTTTAAATGTTTGTTTGCTTCCAACCTATGATTGTAATAATCGTAGATGTTTAAATAGTGTAATACTTTGAAAGGAATAAATCCATTCTTCAGTAAAAAATCTAAAGTTCCGTTATCTTTTAATTTCTTTAACTCAATTACTTTGTTTGTCATATTTTAAAAAGTTGCTCTTACTTGTACGTTGTTTAAATCGCTTTGACTATCGTTAATTTCTTCTACTAAAACAATCGGTGCTGGTTGCGCTCCTATTATCTCTACTAAATCATTAGTACTTTGTACGCTGTTATCAACTGAACTCGTAGCATTGTTTAATGCAATACCACCATCTTGAAACATAGTACCTCCCCTTTCCATGAATGGAACACCATTACCGTTAAAAGAGTTAAGGTCGCTATAATTTTGCAACATTGCTGTATTTTTCTTGTTTATTACTGCGAACAATTCACCCTTCTCAACTTCAATACTTGTACCATCTGAAAATACACCTTTAGTACCACCGTTTGAGTGGGGTTGACCTCCGAACACGCCACCCTTAGCCGCTTTTGTAGATGTTATATTGGAAACTGCTGCAAATCCTGTTACACTTGCCGCAAGTACTGCGGGTATAGCTGCTGGATAACCCAACGCAACACCAGCCGTAATACCTTGATAAGTATTGATTGTGGCTTGTGCGAGTGCAAACGCCTTTCCCGCTGCGCTTTCTTCTCCAAATATGGCAACCGCTGAATTTAACAAAGAATCTGCAATAGCTAATTTTTGACTTGCTAATGCTTGTTTGTTTTTTAATTCAAGTTTATCGAATTTTTTATGTATAAGTTCTAAGTCTGCCCCGTTTTCTTGAGCCGCTGTAACTTCTTGTGTCCTTTGTCTGTCTAAATCCTGTTGCCTTAAAACAAATTCATCTTCACGGTTTAATAAATCAATTTCTCTCTGATTTTCTAAATCGACAATAGTCTGTTCATTTTTCGCTTCTGTTCTTTCTGCTTCTAATTCAGAAAGTAATAATCTGTTTTCATCGTTTATTAAATTAACAGCGTCATTAAATTCTGTTTGAGATATAAGTTTTTGTTCTAATTTTAACGCTTCAGATTTTAACTGTTCATCGTTAATTAATTTTAACCTTTCTTTTTCTTCAGCTACTAATTCTTCTGTAAGGAATTTATTAGCTTCTAATTTTGATCTGTTTGAATCAAGTAATATCTGTAATTCCCTATCTGCAATTTCAACTTTCTTTTCAATCTCAACATCAAGCAATGCCAACTTATCTCTATTTAAAGAATTTATATTTGTAAGTTGTTCAGATTCTTGTCCTGTAATCCTTTCGTTAATATCTGCTATTTCAATTAACGCTTCAGTTCTTTCGTCTAGGTTAGCTGAAGATTTACCCTCTAATGCGATTCTTTGATTTGCAACATTTAACGCTTGATTTGCAATTGCTAACTCTTGTTTTGATTGTTCTTTTAATATTTCACCAAGTTTAACGTTTGCCGCAATTCTTAGTTCAATGCTTAACGCTTCATCATCTCTGATTTGCCTTTGCTTTTCAGCGTCTTTTAAGAACTCTAATTGTATGATCCTTAAATTTCTTTGAGACCTAACCAATGCAGCTTCAGCATCTGCCAATTTAGCCGCCTTATTTGCCGCTATCAATGCAGCATCTCCGAAATCACTAACCGCTTGACTTGCATCTTGTATTTTACCTACAATATCTTCAACACCTAGTGTAACTTTAGCAACTGCATTTGCTGCGGTCTTTCCCGCTTCTGCAAAGTCTCCACTAAACAATTGACTAATTGCTTTACCAAGTTGAGGTAACAATTCTAACAACCCATTAAAAGAATTAGTAATCCTAGTTTTAAAGAAATCTGCAAATGATTTTAAAGCCTCTTTGGGGTTCTCAAACATTGCAACTAAATTGATTGCAACCTTTTCTATAACATCTAAAAACGCTGTCATTATACCGCCCAATATCGCTTGTGCTTTAGCAAACTTATTCGCTCCATCTTCTGACCTTGTAAACGCTTTTTTAAGTAATGCAAAGGCAGCAACTAAACCAGTTATTAAAAGTAGTATAGGTATTTTTGATAATGCTTTTAATTGAGAACCGTAACCACCTGTTGCATCGTCTAAGTCTCCAAACCCTTTAGCAAGTCCTCTGTTCGCTTTTTCGTAATCACCAACACTTCTAAAATTGTTTCCTACTTCTTCTTCATTTCCTTTTAACGCTTTTGTTGTATCGTTTATTTGATCTTTTAATTCCTTACCTCGTTTGCCAGTTTCTCTTTCTGCTTCGCTTAACTTGTTATACTCCAACGTCATAACAGACAATTGTGCTTTCAATTGTTCATTACTTCCCGCGTTCGCTTTGTTGGCAGTAGTTAAATTTGATATTGTTTTATTCGTTTCGGCTAATTCTTTTTTATTTTCTCTTAATGCTTCTGTATTCTGTTGATAAGCAATAGAGCCTTCTTCACCCGATTTTTTTAATTCTTTTTGTGCCTTATTTATGTCGGAAATCTTTTTATTTAATTGCGCAGCATTTGAAGTAAAATCACTTACATCAAATTTTAAATCTATTATTACCGTTTTCTTTTCTGTTGCCATTTCTATAATCTTATAAGGTCTACTTTTGTACTGCTTCCGTCTTTAAAGTTGCTTATTTTATCAACTGCAAAATAACCATTTATACTATATTCTTCAGTATGAACATCCAAAAATATTGGTATTGTAAAATCAAACCCTACAACGTCAACCTCTTTTAAATTAAAGTTAGCTGTAATTGCTTTTGTTTTGTCTAACATTCCACGAACAGCATTGTAATTCGCAGCTACTAAACTATTAAATCCTAAAGAATCGCTTCTGCCTTCTTTGTCGAAATAAGCAAATGGAACGTTTGTTGTTGCTGTTCCTATTTCTGAATTTACGGTATTTTTAAAGTTTACCGTTTTAGTTTTTTTATCTAACAATAATATTCTTGAAACTTGGCTTTCAAAATGTTGGCTAATACTTTCTTGAATTGGTACGCTTGGTACATCTTCGTTGCCAAACCTCGAAACCTTTTCAGAAGCAGCAGAAACAAGTTGAACAATATTCTTCGTTTGGATTAGGTGTTTATCATCAACATCAAAAGAGCCTTCACCCTTTAAGGTTGGTACATCTTCAGCCTTACCATATTTCAAAAAGTTTGTTTGACCATAACCGCTAATTCTAAACTTAGTATTTACTTTTTTTAATGGATCAATTTTATCACTCCAATCATCAGCAATAGAAATGTTTTCGCTTAAATCATCCATCGGTGTCAAGATCAACTCTTGGGTAAATTCATTTGTCTGAACAACTAAAGAGTACATCTTTATTAAATCCTTAAAAACTTCGTCTTGCTTTGCCTTATAAAAAGATGGCATAGGTATTTGCGTGTTGAATGGGATATTTTGAGAAACATCTATTCTAAAAGAAGCGTCAGAAATACCAAAATTAATGGTATAATCTTCTGTTGCATCTCTTTGACCTACTGCATAAGCGTTAACACTATAGGTTACATTTGGGTTCAAATAGATTAAAGGAGTCTGTATACCTCCAGTACTTGAATTAGCGTTCCAATCTGTTGAATCTGTAACATTTGAAACTACTTCTTTTATTACTACACCATCAGCTAAAATCTGAACAGTCCAAGAAATAGGAAAATTACTAAAACTTAAAGATTCAGTTTCTATTGCAATAAACATATTAAAAGATAGCTTCCCGTAAAGAGGTTTATTAGGGTCGTAGTTCTGTCCTGAAAAATCAGGTAAAGAAAAGTTCTCAAAACTCAACACGTGATTAAATACCGCCTGAGTACCCGAACCAGTTAACAAACTTTGTACTAAATTACTTTGTATCCAATTCGCTGGAGTTCCAAAACTTGAAAACCCTGAATTCTCTTCTGCTTCTTCTTCAGTAAATCCGAAAGTATCAGGTGTTAAAACTAATCTAGTATAATAATCCTTTTCTAAGAATGAACCTTTCAACGTGTAATTAATTGATTCTGCTGTTCTTCTCAACACATCACTAATAAATAAGCAAGGAAGTAAAGCGTCTGCATTTTGTAGCAAAGAGTTATCTAAAAGATCAGTTTCTTTTCCATAATCAACAATCGGATAAATATAACCTTCATTACTTGTGAAACTTGAAATAACATTTGATACCGTCCAATCATGAACTAAATAATCTAAGTCTAAATCGTTTATTTCTTTACCCTTAATCAAATCAAAGAATGAAATGTTTCCGCTATAAATTACTATTTTGTAACTGCTACCTACTGAATCAATCAACGCAAAACCGTTCGACATAAACTCTATACCGTTTTGAATTATCTTCGCTTTTATCTTTTCATAAGGAAAGTTTGTCTCTGAATTAATATTAGTTAAATGCCCTATAATCTCATTATTCTTTTGAGTTTTAGGAGCATTAAATTTATTGGATAAAAAGCCGCTTCTTTGGTTTGGGTTAGAAATACCACCAACTTGAAAAGTTAAACCTATCCCTTTTTCATTCGATAATTCTATCATAGAATCATTTATGTAAACTTCTAAACTCATTCCTGTTGACTGTTTATCATTGGTAATTCTAATTTTAACTTAACATTTAAAGCAGATGTTCCAGTTTTTAGGACTAACAAGCTGCCAGACTTAACCAGCACCCTTTGCCATTTTACGCCCTCAGTTTGCCACGTTAAAGGATTGATTAACATTTCCACGCTACCACTTTCGTAAAGGCTTCTTATACCGTCCATATCAGATTCTGAAATTCTAGCACCAACCTCTAAAACAGGCGCAATACTTTTACCTATCATGTTTATGTTCCCCGTTGCAGTTTCCAAATCAGTAACATTACTTTGATATTTACCGTTTGTTTTTGTTCTAGTAACTGTTGAATTTTCTTTATCAAATAGCCAGTAAGAAATACCACCAATTTTATTTAACCAACTTAAATACACAGGGTACTTGTGGCACTCTTTATTTATTTTAACTGATATTACTTTTACAATTTTACCTGCCATTATACAAATGATTCTACAAACGCTTCCGTAAACGTTCCTGTTGTTATTGTGGGTTCCTCTATTACTTTTACATTGTCAGTACTTATTATCGGTAAGCCGCTTTTTATAGCCATTAACCCAGTTTTAAACAGATCGGTAACTCCAACCCTAAATTGTAGCCCTGCGACACTAGTCAAAGAAACATCTACTTTTTTTGTTGTAGCACCATAACCACCCATTAACATTAAACGATTAACTCCTAGTCCTTGACTTGTTATAAGCTGCGTCCCTGTTGCTACTGCTGAATTATTACCATTAACATCTATTTCTTGTTCATTCCTATTAATAAAATCTAAAGCTAACTTATCAGATGATATGAAACTCAAAGAAAAAGGATAACCAACAAAGAAAGTAGGGCTTTCAAAGTCACTTAAAAACTTCGCTCTAATATCTTCGGTTTCGTAATTATCAAACGGTACATATTCCCCCATATTTGAGCCGTACAAATCACCTATTTGTTTTACTGAATTGGTAAAGTATCCTAATTCCGTTCTGCTCATTATGCTAAAAGAACCTTCATAACCTGCCCAATTTTCAGAAATAGTAATATTATATCTACACCCTAAATTATTATCTTTTTCGTTTAGTGATAAGTATTTAAACCCATTACTATACCCGACTTTAGATTTTAAGAAACTACTAATATCAACTTCTAAAGTTCCGTTAATAGCTGGTTTATTTATAGATGTTCCAATTAGAATATAATTATCGTTTGCATCTACCCCGTAAATATTTGTTTTAACAAAGTAATTTTTCCTAGAATGAACGTTTAAAAAAGCACTACCTGCAATATTAACACCTAATATTTCTTCTACAAAAAAGAAATCTGAACCATTAACTAGTGCTGTTACAGCATAAGAGCCTTTACCGTTCAAAGTTTCAATATAAACATTACTACCAACTGCTAAAAATTGATCTACAGTTAAGGAAGAACCTAATACTTGAACCTTGTGAAGGTTGGCATCTCCTCCTATTATCTGAGTTGTAACCGTAACTTGGAAATCTTCCCTCTTTAATCCAAATTTAATTGGATGGTGTACACTACTCCATTTTGAAACTGTAGCGCTGTTACCGTTGATTACTCTGTATGGATATGTTGTTATATTTACACTCAAAACTTAAATTCTTTAATTACTTGACTACTTATGGTTGTACTCTGACTATCCAATAAAGTCTTCGTTATGCTGTTAATTCTGTTATTAGTTATAACTGATCTAAATATATTTCCTTTGCCTTTGTATCCATCCCTATGGATTGCCTTACTAATGCCCCAACTTAAACTTAATTGACTAATTCCGCTTTCCCTTGGCTGAATGCTTCTAGCTTTAATCCATTTATAGATTTGCTCTTGTAAAGTTTCGTCTCCACTCTTTGTTTTTGCTCCTTTCTTAGTTGGTTTACGTCCATTAATTAAAGCTCCTATTTGTTGCCCTCCTAATATTTGAAAACCTAAACCATCTTTATCAATATTCAACTCTAAACTATCAGCAGTTTTACCCGTTGCCGAAGGAATAGCCTTTCGCATATCCTTTAAAAGAGCCTCGGAAAAATCCTTTATAATTTGTTTATCACTCATTTATGCAGTCATACCGAAAAGAACAGTTATAACCGTACCAGAATTAACCAAAGTCGCAGCAGATGTACATTTAACCTGAATTTTAATAGGGTTGTCTTTAGTGTTTAAATCCCCCATATAAATATTATCTACTGATAAGTTTATTCTATAGTCAACACCGCCACCTTCATCTAGTCGGGGCATTCTTTTTGATTGGTGGTACACTCCACCACCAGTGCCTAATTCATATCTTAATTCTAATTTCGCGTTATTTGCAGATGGCGTAATTGTGAAATCATTTCTAATTAATATAGCAGAACCTAATTCTAGTTCTGATACGTCAATATGCCCACTGGCAACATTCATTAAATTAGTTACACCATCGGGTTTGTAAGTGTCATTAGAAAAAGCCCCTAATCCATCATTTGGAATTGTTGTCCACGTATCAGCAGATACAACCAACGCACTGGAAGTTGTAGATGTATCGTTATAATCTATAAAACCACCTCTTTTTTTATTCATAGAAACAATTAAGTCTCTCATATCTTGTTCGGTTATGCTGTTCGCACCTTGTCCATCTCTAAAGATGTTTAATAATTCCGCTTCTGTTCTTATAGTATCTGCCATGTTATAAATTTTCTAATTCAATTCCTAATTCTTTACATCTACTTTCATAGTCTTCTAAGTTGTCGAATGTAAAAACTTCGTGAACAGTTTCCAAACTTATTGGTGAAGGAATAAATCCCCGACCATAATGATTACCATCAATCTTTTCTATAAACCATCCGTTGCTATATTTATTACCCATAATTATATATTTTAAACTTCTCCACCGTCTGTAAATGACCAATTCAAAACATCAATAAAATAAGTTCTAGCTAAAGCCGCTTCACTACCTATAGCAACTGTACTACTTCCGCCATGAAAAGAAACGTTACTCTTCAATACCCAACCAACAGCAGGTAAATGCGTTGTGTTGTCCCATCTTAACCAACCTAATAAGGTAGCACTATAGTTTGCTTGACTCCATGTTGTAACACTATCAGCAAACGTGGTCATAACGGTACACCTTCTTAAATCAAAGCATCCTATATCTTGATTAAATGCTGTAGTCTTTATAAGAGATAGTAATGATGTTGCAATACTTGTGTTGAGCTTAGGTAGGCTTTCAAGCGAATTACAATTATTAAACATATTTGTAAATCCAGCACCTCTACAATTATTCATTTGATCTGTAGCAGTCACCACCATATTAACACAACTAAGAAACATTAGTGAATTATCAGTATGCATAAAATCACCGCAATTTTTCAAGTTTGTTATCTTGTTTGCATCTAACGTGTTTTGCATTTGAAGGAAGCCGTTACCCTTAATTCGTACCGTATAAATACCAGCAGTTGCATACTGTAATGTTAGTAATGGATTGCTCGATTGTGCATCATCAACATATATTAAATCAGTACCGTCACCCTTATCAATAGTTAAACTTCCATTTCTAAATCTAAAGTACATTTCTGTATTCGATGTAGCTCCTGATATTCTGGTATCTATCTCCATCTCCCACCATTCATTAACCACAGGCTCTACTGGAGGTGTACAAGTATAACTTTCCCCTACAACTTTTTGTAAAGGACTGTTAACGTTTAATGCGTCTGTTATACTAACGTAGTTTATCGGTGGTGTCCAATTAGGGCATTGTGATTTTGTAATATCTTTTACTATAGATAATGTAATTTGTATACCGCTGCTATTTGCGTCTAACAAATTAATATGTTCAGTACCCGAACCGCTTATTGTTACTTCATCAATCAACTCATAATCTTCGCAAATAGATATAAAGTTATCTAAAGCGTTTTGCGCCTTAACAATTGCGTTATCGTTGTGTTGTTTTGGTGTCCAAGATAATTCCGACTTATAAAGAAAGAATAATTCTACTGAATAAGTTCTACCTATGTAATTACCGCCTTGTAAATTAACATCAAAAGAAGAATCTGTATTATAAATAACAGCAGGAAAAGAAAGTTTATCAGATAATAAATTAACATATCCTTGTTTACCGTATTCAAACTCAAATGAATCAGAGTTTGCGGTCATTTGACTAACTATATTTGTGAGGATTGAAATCATATTAAAAGCAAATATAAACAAAAAAACACCAACAAATTAATGTTAGTGTTTTTAAAATTCCTTGTCGGGTAATTATGTCTTATAATCTCATGCGTGTGTGTTTTGGTTAGAATTAATTAAGTTCTGTTAGATATATTAAGAACCGTAAATGTACGATTTATTTCCTACTTACAACCTTTCGATAATTTTCTTGGAATACACTATCTGCTTTATTCATCAATAGAGTGATATAAACAACGTTATATTCTAATGCGAGTACTTTGTCATAATTTAGTATGTCACCTCCTGACAACGCCCTAATCGTATTCATTACGCCAAACTTGGTATAAATGTCTATCCCTGCATTAACTTGCTCAACTGTTGGCTGTACACTTAACGTGTCACTTTCTTTTTGTACAATGTCATTCATTTGATTGCAGTAACCTAAACCAGTTGCATAAACATCTAATACGCCTACACTATTAAAATCTACATTAGGTTGGTAGATGTCTATCAATTCGGGAAAGAATGAAACGTTTTGTTTGTCTGCCTTTTTCATTACTTCGTGGGCATCAATCTTGTTTTGATAAGTCTTTTTGCCAATTGCTTGCACGTACTCAACCCCTCCTAATTTGGGCGGTATCTCAATACTATCAAAATCTATTTCATCATTCAGAAAACTAATAACCGCTACCAATTTAATTTGACTTGGTAATGATATTCTATTGAGAACATCTAAATTCATTCCAGTTAATATACTCAGAATGTTCATGCTATCCGTTTCCTTAGATATTAATAACCATTTACTAAATGTTAAATCATTCCAGCACGCAGGTACTTTGTATTCTATATTTTCGGCTGTTACTTTAATCATTGTAACCAACATTCTTTTTCAACGGTTCATCTTCTCCTAATACTCGAGTTTGAGTTTCTCCATTATCATCAATATAATCTATTAAAATAATAGTTTTAGATTCATCAATCATTTTGTTTATCTCTTCCATAATTTTATCTTCTATTCATTACAATTGATTTAGGCGCTGACCTTTTAACACCTCCTATTGATTCCATTTCGTGATACCTTGCTGCGTCAATTGCGTGGTTGTAATCATCAATAGGGCTGTTTGTTTGCTCGTTTGTTTTCTTATCCTTTACCCACGCATATTTTCTTAACTCTTTTATTATGTTGGTAGATTGTGAGGTTACTAAATAATCTTCGTCTTGCATTATTTGAATACCGTAATTAATCGAATCCTTACCCTTTGTAACAGCTATAGCATTTACTTTATTTAATCTTAGTTCGGCAATAGATTTAGGTTCTGCACTATCACAATAGCAAGGTAATCGAGTATCAATAACTTGTGCTAATTTCTTATTTGATAATCCTTTAGTATAACAAATTTCGTTTAGTATTCTCTTATCATTCCATTTATAAACCTCGACAACTGCTGCTGGATCATTCGTATAACCAAAATCTAAACCATAACCTATCAATCTTGCATCTTCTGGTAATTTATCGATAGTTTCCCAATTGTTAAATATAACACCGTCTAAACTTCCCGTTTCACCCTTGACATAAACCTTACACCAATTCGCCCAATAAGGATTTTTAACATTTGTTTGTTTATCCCAATCTTCAAACCTATCGTAAAAGGCTTTATCCATCTTGATTTCTAAATCTTCAATCGTTTCTTCTGGACACCCTTCGTTATCTAAGTACGTTAGTAGTAGAAATTCTGAATTAGGTTCTGTTAATACTTCAGTATGCGCCCAAAATTCATTATCAGGATTGAAATCGATGATTGTTTCTCGACTCCTAATCATTAGAGTATCAGCAATAGGAAAAGGAATATGGTTAGCTTCATTTAAGAATAACCTATCTCTTTTACCTGCTGCTTTAGCCTTTCCGATTGTATCAAATGAACGAAATTCTATAACGCTACCATTACTAAATGTGTATTGCATAGGATTACCCAACCATTTTGTTTCATCCCATCTACCAGTTTCATACATTATGTCCTTGAATATCTTAACACACCCAGCTTTTACGGCTGGTATTGATTCAGCTACAAATGTAGTTAGCTTTCTAGGGTTTTTTATTGACCAATCTATTTCTATCGGAACTATTCCGTATGTCTTACCTGCTGAAGTAGAACCTTGAACAACCTTTTTACGGGCTTTCATTGCTAGAATTTTATTGATTGCTGTAGTACGCTGGAACATTTATTTTACATCTGGGAATAATGGTTGTTCTTCAAATACTGAACTATCCACTTGTATCTTATCGCTATACTTCTTCGGGTTCATCTTAGCTAATACCCATTTACGAGCATCTACTTGTAGCCTTGACCGTTGAACTACATTATTATTTGTCACTTCTTTACCGTCTACAATATCAACATCTGAACCTTGTTTGTCTGCTATCTCTAATATTTCTTCAAAAATTACATCGGCTCTTACACTATACGCGTGTGCGTATTGTTTCGCTTTCGATTCGTCTTGTTCCATCCATTTGTAAAAAGATTCTGAACCCATTGTGTTTTCATCTCTTAGAACAGCCCTTAATGATTCTCCATTAGCAACCCTGTCTGTAACGATTTTAAATGCTTTTGTTTTTTCTTCTTCTGTATAAGCCATAGATTCAAAGATACGAATTATTTATTATCAATGTTTATAGGGGGTTCTTTACGTTATTGCATACGTGAGAGACTGCTATTCTTCTAACTTATCCTTTAACTTTTCTCTAAATGATTTTTTCTTTTCTTTAATATGTTCATTCTTAAATATCTGAGTCATTATTGTTTGTGTAAATGCTTTTATAAAAATGTTATAAAAAAACATTGCTAGTATTGTATTAAATATTACGTTTAAATCTATTTCCATAATCATTTGCTTATTGTTAATTCTTCTACACCACTCAATATACTGTACAAGTTTTGAAACTCATGCACAAACATATCTCTTTTAGTTAAGTCTTTATTCCAAATAGCGATAACATCTTGATCCATTGGTTTATCCCCCTGTATTAGATATACGTAATCACCAGTAAACACAATCTTTACTTTTATGTTGTTATTCCTTGGTAGTAGATATTCAAAAGACATATGACCGTTAATTTCTACCCCAAACTTATTGTGCCATTCTTCTGTTAGTGGGATTGGTTTAATGTCTTCACATTCTGATTCACTTGCTTTATAAATATCATAAGCATCTAATTGATAAACTTTTTTACTTTTAAAACCGTCTTTAGTTAGAAAAATATAGTTTCCATCCCTAAGTGCTTTTGCTTCAATCATTTCTTCAAAGAGTTAATACAATCAATCATTTCATTCATCTTTTCCAACATCTTATAGTCGTTAACTGATGCAATGTTTAATATAGCTTTTGTTTCTTCCTTTGTTGGGTTCTCTTCTATTATGGTTGCCCAGATTCCTTTTTGAAATATATGACCATTACCCTCACTACACTCTAAAACATCCATTGACTCAATATATTGAAACTCACCACAAATAGAACCATCATAAGAAATCTCACCATCCGATTCCTCTAATAATGAATCATCAACCCTAACCCCTTCTTTAAACCCTCTCTTCTTAGCCTCCTTTATCAAAGCTTCTTGAAATCTTGCTTTGTCTTCTTCGTTGGCTTTTACCAACCATTCTTTACTAAAAGATACGTAATCAGACCAACGCCCATTAGAGTTAACACCATAGCCATTAATGTACACGTCATTCTCTGTACACAATACTAATCCACTATGAACTCTATGTGCGTAAAGCTCCCTAACCTCGAACGATTCTTTTAATAAGCCTTTCTCTTTGAGGAATTCTTTCTTGTATCTTGTTGCAACTTCTAGCCTTACGCCTTTATTTTCTGAAGTCCATTTACAAAATTCATTTAATAATTCTTCTTGTTCTTCATTTAATGGTATCATAATCAGTTGTTTTATTTACAGTTGTTATAGAAATGTGCATTAGGAACTGTAACCTTTTTCATTAAGCCGCTAAGCCTAAACTGCACTTTGTAAATATAGTATTATTTATTTATTTTCTAGTATTTTCTTTACTTCTTCCCATTCCCATGTATCGCCATCTTCAAACCCTATACCCTTTAACACTTCTATTATTCCCTCTACGTGTAATATAGCGCATCGTTTTGAATCTCCAAACATCTCTATTATTCGGTCTGCTTCCTCTTGTTCTTTCATCCTTTAATTAATTTAATACCGTTCTTATTTAATGTTAAGTTTAGGCTTGTTAGGTCTTCTAGGGTTTTGTATTTATGTACACGTCTATACCCTCCGTTCGTTTCAACAAATATTTCTGTACCATTTACGCTCCAAGTGTTGAAAGTATTTGATGGTTGATAATCGTTGTATTTACACCCCTCAAATATAACTCTATTTTGTGCTTCTTGGTATTGTTTGCAGTCAGAACCCCATTTTAAACCACCATTAACTTCAATTTCTCCATACCGTTCATAATTTACTGGCTTCTCCAATACATTACCCTCTAAATCACAAGCGATAAATTTCCCTAATGATGGGGGTAAGGTTATTAGTTTTTGATAATGAACTATTTCGTGATACTTTTCAGCCCCAACATAAGTTAAATCTCTATTCTTTATTTTATTTTGTATACGTTCTGTTTGATCTCCATTTCTTAGATTGTCGACAAACGCACTTAATTTTATTAATATCATCCTTTTAATTGTTTATTTCTTAGTTCGTCTGCTTGCTTAATTGCTTCTTTCTGAGCTTCTGGTCTTGAATTGAAATACCCTTTTACCGTTTGGTAATTACCCTCAAATAAAAAACCAGAATCCCATTTATCAGTATGACACTCATTCACAAAATCATAATCTCTGTCAACACCGATGTTAAACCCAACACTATCAAAAAAAGCGATGTAAACGCCTACTTGCATTTCAAAGGGTAACTCATAAAAACCGCATTTAGGAATAAAACCTATGTTTTTATAATACCACTTTTCAAACTCTATTTTATTCTTTCCTGTTAGCATAATCTATTTTTTATTTAATTTATCAGCTTCCTTTTGAGCCTCTTCATTAGTTTTAAAACGTAGTGTTCCAGTATGAGATTTATTACGGTATTTGCTGCAATGCCTTACTACGTGCTTTCCTTTTAATATTCCAATAAAATATACTAAGTCTTTCTTTTTCTTCTCCGTATTCCTTTCGATGAATTCTTTACACCCATCCAAAAACTTATTTTCTTTCTCCATTTCTTATTGTTTTAGTTGTTTCTCTATTGGGGCTCTGGTATTTCGCGCCATAAAACTATTTCATCAGTTAACAAAGGCTTGTCACCGTGAACCATCCAACTGTTACCAGTCCATGATGCTGTTCTAATAGATGAAACCCACTCTCCATTGAAAGAAACAAGAACATTACCTCCATGTTTAGGCTTGTTTTTAGCATCTATCCAATTTACTTTATGGTGTTCATTAGCTATTTTCTCCAAGTCTTTAGCAAATGTTTTATTGCAGTAAATAGGCTCGTCATTCTCTATTCTTCTTAAAAGTTTTTTATATAATTCTAATTCCATTTCTTATTGTTTTAGTTGTTTATCTATTGGGTTAATTCAACTTGTTCTGAGAAATTACTCCATTTTTTAAATACCTTATCATTCTATCGTAGTTGTAATTATAAGGTGGGTAATCCTCTCCTTCTGTGTAAAGAACTTTACCTTCAACAACATAGTCTTTTTTAAAGTACAGTTTCGGCAAACTTCTTTTGTCGTAACTTTCACGAGTAAAACCAATCATAATAATTCTTTTAAGTTGTCAATTATACTATCCAGCTCATCAGCTTGCTCTTCAAATTCTTGCGTTTTATCTTCCCATTCCTCGCACTTTTCAGATTCTTGCCATTTCTCAGACATATCGTCAATCTTATCTTCTCTCACTTGTATAAATTCTCTTAAACTTTCAAGCTGTTTTTCTAAATTTTTAATAATCTTCTTCATCTCTCTTACTGTTTAATAGTTATTTTATTAGGGGTTAGTATGTACTTACAGAAAAAACAATTTCATCACCTTGAAACCTTGATTTTAAAAATCCTTTATCAATAAGTAAATCTGCTAAGTTTCTAGCTGCGTAATGTTTTATATCTTCGGTAGATAAATTATCGTTATGAAAAGAAACGTGTATAGGATTTAATTTCCTTCGCTCTAAAGTCATTTCTCCATACGGTTCACAATTAAAAATGTTCTTTTCAGCACCCATAACAGGAATGACTATTATATCAGTTTTTTTATCATCCATAACAATGCCGTTAATTTCACTATCCATTCTTAACATTCTAACTTTATCTTCAAATCTATCCTCTAAGTTTACTTCATGTTTTCTTCTCCAGAACATCAAACTGCTATTAACTTTTTTAGGTTGTATTATTAAGTCTAAAATCATTTTAAACCTACTATCGTAATTTGCTATCTTCATATCTTTATTTTTTTTTAAATTGTTATTATTAAAACTGCAACATATTTTATCCATTAACCCTTTAACAATTTTAATACTTCGTTTTCGTACTCGCTAACTGTTCCGTATTCCTTTAGCTTGTTTATTATTAGCCTTTGATGGGTTACTTCTCGATTCTCTTCGCTGTTGTGAAATAATCTCTTTAGCTCTTTTGCTCTCTCTTTTGGGCTGCTTTCCATTTGTCTACTTTCTTTTTAATTTTGGGTTTTAATTCCTCGTATAATTCACACTTTAACTCTTTAGGCACTTGAAAAGTTAACCTAGATGATTCGTGTTCGTTCTCTGGTCTAGCCATTATTTTATTGGTTTAATGTGGTTAGTAACTTTATCAATCAATAATCCAACCTGTGTATAAATCTTTTTGTTTTTTGCAGACTTGAAAGTATATTTATCTTTTAATGAATTAAGTTCAGAAATTAAATCATCAATCTTTGCTTCATCTCCTTTGTTTAATTCAGCTTCAATCTTTGCTTCTTCTTGTTTTTTCGCTTCAACTTCAGCATCTTGTTTTGCTTTTAGTTCAGCTTCTAACTTTTCCCTTGCTTCTTTTTCTGCCTTTAAAATAGCGGCTTGTTTATCAGACTCTATTTTTTCTAATCGTTCACGTTCTGCTTTTTCAGTTTTTAGTTTTAATTCTGCTAAATCTTTTTCTTTTTGTTCAGCCGCTAATCTTAATTCGTCTTTTTGGTCACGTTTTAAACGTTCTTTTTTAAGTTGTTTT
>JABSQI010000130.1 GCA_013215905.1 Legionellales bacterium
TTTCCTCAGAAGACTTTACTTTAAATTCTTTCATTACTTATAATTTTTTGAAAGGTTAGTAATTATATTAATTGTTTTTGATTTGTCTTCTTCGGTATCTTTATTAGATGGCTGATTCAAATCAGTATCTTTTTTAGATGGCTCGATTAATTTCAAATCGGTAATTATTTGCTTCATTTGCAATATCTCCATGTTGATTAATCCACGTTGATTTTTGCTTTCCGAGAGCGATTTAAGTTGTACGTTTAATTCATCTAATCTATCAATTAGATTACTTTTTATTTTTTCGTTTGATCTTTTAGATTTACTACCTATTGTAGGAGTTAGTTCATTTGCCCCATAAGATACTACACTAATTTCAAATAATTCTATTTCTTTAACTATCCAAAAGAAACCAGCCTCATCTGCCTTTTCAGGGTTTAATGCTAAAGGATAGAACTCATCCCACGCTTTACGCTCTGATTCATTTGTAGAATTTAAAACTGCTTTAACTATATTTACATATCTAAACCCTATTGAATGATTATCATATAACCCCTCTTGATAATTAATTAAATCATCGTTTCCTTTTGCTGTTGTTGGTATATGACTTTCGCAATAAAGACAATCCATACCATCTATATTTCTTTCTTCAATTAAATCAAACCTACCTACTACATTCTTAGTATTTAACACGTGATCAGATTGATGTTTTATTTTTGCAACAGCATTAGATTTTGGTCCTCTATCATTTATAGATTTAGAAGCACAACCTAATACTAACATATCTTGGTCGCTATCAATAAAGAAATATGTATTAGCAACAAACTCAACAGTTCTTTTATCTGGATCAACCTGCTTTATAGAGGTTGTACCCTCAACAGTTTTAACACCAAAATGAGTAGCCATTTTTTGTTGTAGTGTTTTATTCTTCATTTGCTTGTATATTAGTTATAATTTTCGCAGTTTCTTCATCAAAATAATAATTGTCTATAAGTAGTTTTTGCTTGCCTTCTGGTGATATTGGCATGTTTAATATTACATTAATACCATCCATGACAATCTTATCCTTTTCAGCTTCTAATTTTTTGTCATCTTGTAAAGCCTCTATACTAGATATATCTGGTTCTATAAAATAGTTTGAATTATCTCTTTCATTCCATCCGGGTACGTAGAATTTATTAAAATGATCTATCTCACTATGTAGCGGAGGTAGTACACCATTAATATAAAAGTCTTTTGTATCTTGTTTAGCATTATTGTATGATGCTCCTTTTGGATCGTTAAACATTCTGGACTTAACACCGTAAACAGAACATAAATCTCTTAACTTAATTACACCGCTCTCTAGTATCTGTAAATCTGCTGGACTCATTGCAAACTTTATAAAATCAAAGTTGCCCGAAGTAACTTTTATAGATCCGTAATTATCTCCCCCGCCTATTTTGTTTTTAAGTGCTTTATCTAGTTGCTTACCTTCTTCTGATGTAGTTGCCCTATCTCCCTTAGAAGATAATAAACCTATTGCTCCTTTATTCTTTATTAAAGATGCATCAGCAGTTATAATCTCATTAGAAGCTACTAACGTTCTATAAGCAGCAGATAAAGGACTCATACCCATTACTGCATTTTCTGCTCCCGGATCTGGATTAAACTTTTTTAAGTGCATCACCTCTTCAATATCTAAATTATAATCTGTGCCGCTATAATTATACTTATATGAAGTGGCTTGTGGTCCAGTTATTAAGTTGGTAACTTTAGGAATAATATATTGAGGTGCTAAATTCCACCTTTCAGAAAAATGTTGAAAGCCAAAAGGCTTAACCCCGTATTGTATTTCATTACCTGTTGCTAATTGATAAACTAAGGATTGATAAGTAAAAGACTTATAAGTGTTTTCATTATTAGGATTATGTACAAAGTTGTAAAAATCCCCCTCTCTTACTATCTCTTCTTCTCCATCTCTTAATACATTTTTTATTATAACTGGTATATCTGCACCTGATGAAGCTATCCTATTTATTATTGAATAAACATGGTTATTATTCAAATAACCCTCTTCTAAATACTTCTCTATTGATTTTTCGCCTAAGCCTATATTAGATAGTAACTTAATAAATGATTTTTCGCCATTTACATTATGGGATTTACCAGTTAGGGCTTTAAACGCTTCTGTAAGTCTTGACATTTAAAAAAATTAGTACAATATGACTTCATATCGTGCAACAAAATATGTTACTTTACAAAAATAAATAAAATTTTTTTAATATTTACTAAGTTACCCAAAAATTATTATCTTCATTAAGTTCTTGATGTGCGTATCTGATAGCATCAATGATGTGATTCCAATTATCAATAGGTGTATTAGATTTCTTATCATGAAAACAATAGTTATTTAATTCTCTATGGGTTTCAATATCCTGCTCCTCTGATATTATTTCTTTAACATACATTTTAGCTAATCCATTTTTAATACTGTCTGGACCTTTACGGCATTTAACAATATTAAAACCTTTAACTCTTATTTCATCTATCAATCTAGGTTCTGCTGAATCTGCTACTATTAAATCATTCTTAGTCACATTGCCATCTAAGAAGTTTATAATATCGCTTGTACTCATTCCTTTTTTATACAGCTTTAACTTAGTATAAATCTTTTCTTTTGTTTGAGCCACTTTAACTAATGTAGTAGCATCATTAACATATCCAAAGTCCATACCGTAAATACTAGGTAATGAATCATCAAACTTTCCTATGCTCCAGTTTTCAAATACTACTCCCTCTGCTTTGTCTAGCCATCCGCCCTCTACAATATGTCTATACCTGTTAGGGCTTTTTAACTTCATATTGTTAAAACTCCTTAGAATATCGGGAGGAACAAACTCTAAACAATCTAAATAACTGGTATGAATATAACAGACATTATCTTTAATTCCGTTGTAACCTCCTTTAATTCCTTTTTCTTCAAAGAAGTTTTTGTATATCCAATGCTCTTTTGTTGTTGGATTGAGTATAAGTATTTTAATATTTGGCTCATCTGTATTTATATTCCCTCTTATTGATAGTGATACTTTTTCATAAGTATCAAAGTCTGGTATCTCTTCTGCTTCTTCTATGATTAAACAGCTAAAATCTTTTAATGATTTTAAAGATGCTGATTGAACCTTACTACCTGTTTTAAATCCTTTGAATATTATTTTTGATTCGTTTAGATTACAATCTATTCTATTTTGACTTATATTAAAATAGTTCTCATATTCTAATAGATTAATCTTTTCTTCTACTTCTGGAAAGGTACTATCTTTTGTTGATACACTTGTATAACGTCCGTATAGTATTCTATGCTCTTTATGTATGCTTAGGTGAACTGATGCAGTACCAACTGCAAAAGACTTTTGAGAGAACCTACCACCAGTTATAACATAAGTGTCTACTGATTCGGGTCTATCAAATAGGTGTTTGTATTTATTGCTTAGTTTAAGATCCAACTAATGCTTTATAAACTCTTTAACTTGGAATGTATCTATTAAGCCTATTCCATCTACTTCATAGTGATATATCATTAGTGTAGTGTCTGATGTTAAAACGCCCTTAAAACTTTGTTGTATAGGATTAAACGAATCATTAAAGTAATTACTATCTACTATCGCACTAGAACCATTTAACAGTTGGTTAAAAGTTCCATTTGAATAATAAGCATTTAAACTGACAGATAGATGTGTACTAGTTTGACCTGATAATATAAATCTACGGTGTTGCGTTTCTCCTGTCATGTCGTTTATTACCCAATTATAACAATCCCAATTACCATTAAAATCATAGGTAGCCATAGTTTGAGATGGTGTAGTATTAGAGTTGCTTAGTTTTGGCTGTGGTGTTTCTTGCTTTGTACATGACAAAGTTAAAACGCTTAGTATAATAATTAGTTTCTTCATGCTTCTGTGAATATTATTTTAGGAATATTTAATTGTATATCTTGGTTGCTGTTTAAATCTAATTTATCTGTTGGCTTTCCTAGTACGTAGTGCATTAATAGTTCAATAGATTTCATATTACCTTTACGTGCTTGGTCTGCACAAAGTTTAATAATTTCTTTTTTAGGTATCTCTGCAGTTATTAGTTCAATCTTTTCTTCTTCTGTTGATTTAGATTTTCTTCCTGCTCCTTTTCTTGCTCCACCATGTTTAGTCATAACTTGAAATAATATGATTATTCAACAAATTTAATAATTATTTTTTAATTGTTAGTTCTTCACCTGTTAAAGCGAAGTAAAGGTTTTGTAGTTGGTGGGTGTAATCGCAGTTTATTAGCTCAGTTGACTCAAAGTGCTTTTGATAAATTTGCCCATCTGATAGAATTTCTATATTGAAGTTGTTTAGGAAAAACCTTGACATTGTTCTATCTCTTAAACAAGGCACATCTTTTTCAATACATTCAAACCCAAACTTAACCAACCATTCTTCTGTTAGTGGTATTGGTTTAATCAATCCTAAACCTCCAATCAAAATGCCTGTAGTTTTTAAATGTGTTATACCTACACTATCTTCTTTAATCTGTCTTACAACGCTGATAGTTTTGCTTTCCCGTTCAGGATTATTGGGGAAACACCCATCAGTATTGTAAATAAAGTAGTTTCCTATTCTTAAATCTTTTGCTTCCATATCTATTCGTTTTAATTTGTGTAACATAAATAACCTTTGTTTATAAGGGTTTAAGCAAATATGTTACACATTAGTGTTTTATATCCCGTTGTTAGCTGTTATTAATTATTTTCTACAATCCATTTTTCACAATCATCTAAGCTACCTTCAAAATAAGTTTCACCCTCTTCGGGCTGTATAACCTCCCATATATTATTACCTAATTGTTCTATAGTGTATTTATCATCATAACAACAGCTAACACTATCTATAGTTAATGTTTGCCCTTTTTTAAGTGCCTCAATAACTTTTCCTTGTACTTGTCTTCCAATCTCTGATAATTCCTGATTTCTTAAATATGTTTCGACACTTTTTAAAGCATCTATAATTTGTTCTATATCACTCATAATTTATCTGTATTTAGTCGGGCAAAAACTACCCATAGATTAAACGTTAGCAGTTATTTCACTAACTCAATAAACCCTCCATTATCTTGTGTCAAGTATTCCTTACCATCAACCTCTAATATAGAGTATCTGTAACCGTTAACTATTCTATCTTCTTTTAGCTTTATTCTGTTATTTGATTGTTCGTTAGTAATTGTACTTTCTTCATTTGTACAGCTCGATAAAACAACAACTGCTAACACTATGTAAATTGCATAGCTTATTTTTTTGGTTAAATTTTTCATAATCTTTATCTGTTAATTTATTTATTATTAAATATTTTCTTTACTTATTCGCTACGTCAACTTACATCAAACGTTACCAATTATTTTGATCCTCTGCAAACTCTTTAAATTCCTTTTCCTTAAACCAGTCATTCCCCCAGAAGTTTTTAGGGCATCCTTTT
>JABSQI010000131.1 GCA_013215905.1 Legionellales bacterium
GAATACTTCTGGCTGGCTCTAGGAGAATCTGGAGCAAAGATATGAGAATTGCGTATTTTTTATTTACCAGCCGACAGGGTGACCTCGCACATCCAAATGAAAAAAAAACAAAAAGATAATAATAAAAAAAAAATTAAAAAAATGAATAAATTTAAAGGGTACACTATCGCAACATGGGTAATTTTAACAGGCGGTGTACTTGTATTTTCCTATGGTGTTAAAGAGATAATTTTAGAAACTTATGAAAACTGGGTATTCCCAGTTGGTGCATTGATTCTAGGATTTATTGTAATGCGTTACCCTAATCTGTTAGCTAAGTTGTTTAAACTCAAAACAGGTGTTAAAGATGACGAGTAAAATAACAAATAGCATTGAACTTGTTTTAGGCGTTATAACTATTCTAAGTACAACAATAAGCGGACAAGTTATTTTCGACATCTTAATAGCGATAGTTTCTTACACGTCAGCACGTTTATTTTATCATTACTACGGTAATCATATTAAAGCATCAATAATGCGTTTTAAACGTTGGTTAAAATGGTTTAAAATATGAATAATTTTAAGTACATAGAGTTTTTTAAGCCTTTTGAATTTGATAGTCCTGATGTTGCTGGTTCAGGCGTTAATATGCAACGCTCTACGCTTATTAAATTAGATGAAGCCAGAAGAATAGCGGATATGCCTTTTAAAGTAACTAGCGGTTATCGTACGCCGCAATACAACGAGTTAATAGGTGGTGTAAATAGTAGTAGTCATACTAAAGGATATGCCGTTGATATATCAGCACCAACAAGCAGAATGAAATTCAAAATAATTGATGCGGCTTTAAAAGCTGGTTTTAATCGTATTGGTGTGTCTAGTAATTTCGTTCATTTAGACGATGACCCAATAAAAGTAAATGATGTTATTTGGACTTACTAAAATGAATTTAAAAAACACATTAGAAAATTTAGTTATAGCTATTGCAGTTTTTTTTGTTGGTGCTTTTGTTGGTCATAAATTAACTAAAGTAACAAGTGAAGCGGTTGTAGAAATACTAAAACCCACTATTGATAAAGCCATTGATAAAGACACAGTAGAAAATAGCATATACAATGCAATCAATAATAATTTTGAAAAGATTAAAAAATCAGATTCTTTAAAAATAGTTATTGAGCAAGAGCCTTACAACGATAACAATCCTAATACAATTATAGATGATAATTGTGAATGTATCGTAAATAAAACGCAATACGATAAATTGTCAGAAAGTAAACGTAAAAGATTAATGAGGTGGCTAGATTTATAATTACTCTTTATTTAGCTGGTGTAATATCAGTTATTTTAGAATTGGCTTGCAAACTAAATGAGAAATCTAATTATGAATTAGGTTTGTTGTTTAGTATATTCTACATTACAACAAACTTAAAAATGTATAGATACATCTTAATTTCTTGGATGTATTTTTACTACCTAAAAAATGGGAAAAATTAGAAAAAGGCTTTATGTTAATGAAGCTAAATTTTTAGGATTACAAATTAAACCTAATGACAAAAACAGACCCACAGCTAGATATTTTATTTCAAATGATGAAGAAAAGCTGTTAAAAAAAACTTTTCATCGTGTAAATTTACAGCCTAAAACAGCTAAATTATTAGGTTTAGAAATACACCCTTTTAAAACTTATTCATTAAACAAAAAACAATTTAAAAAGTATTCTGAATTAGATATTCAGCCTATAAAACGTTTATTTTTTGATATTGAAACTAGTCCTATGATTGTTTATTCATGGCGAACTGGATGGAAAATAAATATTCCTACTGAAAATATTATACAAGATTGGAAAGTTATTTGTATTTCTTATAAATGGCAAGATAAAGAAGAAGTACATAATTTACGTTGGGATAAAAACCAATGTGATAAACAAATGCTTATTGATTTTGTAAAAATAATGAATGAAGCTGACGAGTGTGTTGCTCATAATGGGGATAGGTTTGATATTAAAAAGATACGTACTAGATGCGTTTATCACCGTATTCCTATGTTTCCTAAGTATAGGACGTTAGACACGCTAAAAAAGGCTAAAAGCGGCTTTAACTTCAACTCTAATAGGCTCGATTATATTGCTAAATTTTTGGGCGTTGGTGCTAAATTAGAGCATGATGGTTTTGATATGTGGGTTGAATGTGTAAAAGGAAACAAAGAAGCATTAGATAAAATGGTTAAATATTGTGATATGGATATTATCGTTTTAGAAGATGTTTTCTTTACTTTACAGAATTACATAACTAACAATACTAATGTAGCTGTAAATAACGGTAAATTAAAAGCGTGTTGTCCTAATTGTGGTAGTGAGGACATATCACTATTTAAAAACAATTTCACAGCAAAAGGAACTATTAAGCGACTTATGGAATGTAATACTTGTGACTATAACTATGAAATAAGTAATAGAGATTGGCGTAACTTCTTAGAAATGAAAAGTAATTCATTTTAAAACATAAGCCAAACACAAAGCAATGCTAGTTAATAGTATTATTTGAATAATAAACTTTATTTCTTTTTTGTATTTCATAATAAAAATTTATTTCGACAATAGCTAAAGCTACAGTCGATAACAGTCTATATAATTTATTACTGCGTAACAAATCATATATTTGTGTTAGCAACAATAACTACTATAAGTTAAGTTTATTAATTCCATCAGTATCTAATCCTTTACCTAAACACCCGCTATTGTCGTAAACATCTGTTAAACCGTCTTTTCTACTTAAAAACAATATTGTGTTTTCAATGTTAGGGTCTTTTTTAGCGTTACAGTTGCTAACATTGTATAACCGCAATTGCTCTTCCAGCTTATCTGCATAATCATTCATATCTTTAGCATATCTAACACCTTCAATATTATCATTAAAATCGTAATCTTCTTTTTTTGGTCTTTTAAAGTCTATCATTTTTGTTGTTTTTTATTTTTAAATTATCCGCAACTGCGGTTATACTTTACGGTTAAGCGTAATTGGTCATAGCCTTGTCGCTAAACTTAGCCTTAATCTTTTTTCTGCCTAACATTTTATGTGCTAGTACCCTATGTCTACCGTCTCTAATTATGTAACCCCCTTTAGGGTGTTTTGCTACTTTTATAGCTGGTACTTCTCCACCTTCTCTCAAGTAGTCTATAAGGCTAAGTGTACTAGGATTCATCGGATATCTATCCATTCTAACTAGCCCTACATCAATCATACAACTACGCCTAACAACAGGTATAGTGCATTGTGTATCGTTCTTTTCAGCCATTTTGTTTAAATTTAAGTTAATCTATTTTATCAAGGTTGGCGTTCAACGCACCATACCCAAACCGTTATGTACAATTAATTTAAAACCCATCGCAATATTGCAAGTTCATTAAATATACATTCTAAATCCATACTTTCAGCTTCTGTTAATACATAGCCATTTTCTTCAATTATAGCTTTCTCTATTTTTAATTTAGCTATTCTGTCTTTTATTTCTTCTCTTGTTTTCATAATGTTTTAAATTAACAACACATAACAATGGCTATACGTAATGCCTTTCAAGGTCTTGTTATAAGTTTAAGCGTATGATTTAATCAGCACATACGCATAGCCTTTCTAGTTACAAAACACTATCATTAATAATCTTCTCAACTTTTAATCTAGTGTTATAGCCTAATTTATGACTTTGTTTTACCCAATAATACACTTTCGCTGGCTCTATATTATTATGAACTGCAAAATGCTGAGCGTTACGATATCCTTTTTCTTTAATTAATTCTAATATATCCATGTTTTTATAAATTAAATAGTTTTGTTATTAACCATATTATACCGCATAATACTAAAATGTTTTTACCAACACTTAGCACTATGAATTTTATTATTTTAAATTCTTCTTTTGTCATTATTCTTTTATTTCTAGTTCTTTCCCTGTTAAAGCAAAGTATATGTTTTGTAGTTGGTGTACGTATTCAATTGATGGAATAGTTACATCTTTTTGGTGTTGGAATATTGTTATTTGATTGTGACTATATCTAATCCTAAAAGGGATTTCATTTTTACACAAATACACTTTTTTATTATCCCAATAAAACCCAAACTTCAAAAGATATTCTTCGGTTAGTGGAATCCCTCTATACTCATTAACCCCTAAATTGTCAAGGTTTTCTTTTATAGACATTAAGTAAAGTTCATGACCAGACATTTCTGAAATCTTGTCATCTATATCTAAGTAATAATTCCCTATTCTAAGTTCGTTTACTTTCGTAAAATCAATATTTAATGTTACTGCAAACTTATAAAATTATTTTTTAACATACAATAGTTTTATTAAATATTTTTTTTATATATTTGTACCATAACAAAAACAAAATATTATGAATTACTACGATGAAATTGACCCAATAGGAATGGGTAAACTAGATGAAGCTGGTGAACACATAGACCAAGAACACGACATGATATGTGATTATGACAGCGAATTAAAAGAACTTAAACTTACTATTAATAACATTAAAAAAGAAGTTGAGTATTTTAAAACGTATTCAGAAAACATCTTCCATATTAACAAAATGAATAACTATGTAATACGTTTAGAAAATATACATAAAGAATTAAAATCTAAGTGGGTTGATTATACATTATTTAAAGCATGATACAAACACTAAACGCTTTTATCAGCGACCAAAAAGACAGAATACAACGTGCTAAAGCGTTGGAAATGATAAACGAAATTAACGAAGAAATACAGCAATTTTATGAGGACAATTATAGCACGTTTCGAGATTGAAGATAACGATATAATAGAGCAGAAACTTTTTGATAGTTTACAATGTTCATCGTTAAAAGACTTTCAAAAACTACCAGATACTAGCGAACTTTACGAAAATGATAAAACGTTTAAAACATTAGCTAAGAAACTAAAAGAAGCTAGACAAAACTATAACGATTATATTAATAAATCATATTTAAAACCTAAACAATGAACAGAGAACGATTAACAGAACTTTATAAAAAGTACAATTTAACGAAAGACGATGTTTTTAAACATAAGCATTATTTAATTATTACACGTTCAGGCATTGAAAAAATACAAGCTATTGAACAGATAAACGTTAGTTTTGAGGTAATAAAATGTGAACCAGATTTTGCAGTATTTAAAGCAATAAACATGAAAACAAAATTAGAAACTTTCGGTAGTGCTAAATATGGTGACTTTAAAACTGGTAATACTAATAGTTGGTATATTGCTGAAATGGCTGAAAAACGTTCTTTAAGTCGTTTAGTTTTAAAACAAACTGGCTTTTATGAGTTGGGTGTTTTCGGTGAAGATGAAAGCGAAGATTTTAAACGTCAATAAATGCAAGAAACGCTAAATAAAATATATTTTGGCATTGATGATCCCTAATGGGGATTTTGAACTTTGTACGAATTTCGATCCTTATGTAAACAAAAATCCCAATGGATCCCGAATTT
>JABSQI010000132.1 GCA_013215905.1 Legionellales bacterium
ATACAGTTTCAACAAAAAGCAAAGTCAATCATCCCTGGCTTAACTCAATTGCTTTCTAAGCGACCTGATATGTTTAGTACCAATATTTGGCCTGGGTATTTTTCTAAATCAAAAGGATGCCAAGTTTGGGATCTTGATGGTAACGAGTACCTCGATATGTCTATTTCTGGTATCGGCGCAAATATTCTTGGTTACGCGGTAGATGAAGTTGATGATGCGGTCATTAACTCTATTCGAAGTGGGGTTAGTTCTAGCCTAAATTGCCCTGAGGATGTTGAGCTTGCTGAGAAGTTATTAGAATTACACCCTTGGTCTGAAGAAGTTAGATATGCCCGTTGTGGCGGTGAAGCAATGACTGTCGCAGTGCGTATTGCACGAGCAGCAACAGGTAAAGATAAAATTGCTTTTAGCCACGTTTTACATGTTTTGATTAATGTGTTTTGATTGGTGTTTGGCTTGCTGTTTTGATTGATGTGTTAGGTTGATGTGTTTGATTTATGTGTTTTTATTAATTTGTTGATTTTTTATTGCTTTACCAATTACACCAAATTTTAAGGAATCTATGATATTTGGAAACACACAAATTATTCCAAAGTTAATTTTTTCAAGGTTAGTTTTTAATTGCATAATCTTGATCTATAGTAATTGATTTGGTAGAGAAGTCTATATTTAAAACGGACTTGCCCTGAATAAATGGTATTAAATAAGTAGCAGTATCCTTAAAGACTAAAACATCGTGAGAGCCAGTTTCAATAATTTTAATTACTGTGCCAAGATTATCTTGATTTCTATCTAATATTTTAAGACCAATTAACTCTTCCCAAAAATATTCATCAGGAGAATTTTTTTCAAAACATTTAATATCTGTATAGAGTAGGGTATTTGTAAATTCTGATATTTTGTTTCTATCTTCACAATCTTGTATATTAATTATTAATTTATTTGAGTGTAGAGTAGTAATTTTACAGGATAGTTCAGTATAATTAGAACCATTTTTAGTAAAAATTTTATATTTTTCAATGTTTTCTGGAGGGTTAGCAAAAGATAATAATTTAGCAGCACCTTTAATTCCGTGAGGAGAACCTATTTTTCCAATAACTATCATGTAAGAAAATAAATAATCTTAAGATGTTTTGTTTTTAATAAAATTCTTATATAAAAACTTTACTCTATCAGAAGGTATTGCTCCTACAGATCTCCAATACTCTAAGCGCTCAGTATCTATTCTTAATTTTACAGCTTGACCAGTCGCTGTTGGATTAAAAAAACCGATTCTTTCTATATATTTACCATCACGCTTTGATCGTTTATCTGATACAACAAGATGGTAAAAAGGCTTTTTGTTAGCCCCTGATCTTGATAAACGAATAACAACCATATTAAACTCGCTATATAATTATAAACTAGGGTAGGATTGTATATAATTTTTTTACTTAAGTGAAGCTTTTTTGTAGATTGTCTAATTATGACCCTTAAAAGATTGCATCAATCGAGACATATTTTTACCTTTTGTAAATTTTTTCATCATTTTTTGCATATTATTTAGCTGTTTTACTAGTAAATTAATATCTGCCACTTCAGTTCCTGAACCTGATGCTATTCGTTTTTTTCTAGAAGAATCTAGTAGTTTAGGGTATTTTCTTTCTTTTATAGTCATTGAGTTAATAATAGCAATGTTTTTTGCAATTCCTTTATTTTGAGCATTTATGGTACTTTGATTTACTCCTTGCATTCCTGGCATCATTTTCATAATATTTTTTAAACCGCCCATTTGATTCATTTGATTCAATTGTTCTCGTAAGTCATTAAAATTAAATGATTTTCCCTTTGTAATTTTTTTGGTAAGTTTTTTCCTACTTTTTTCTTCTGATTTTTGCTCAATACTTTCTATAAGAGAAAGTATATCTCCCATATCTAATATTCTATTTGCTATTCTGTCTGGATGGAATTTTTCAAAATCTGGTATTTTCTCTCCAGTACCCATGAATTTAATAGGCTTTCCTGTTATTTGACTAACAGACAGAGCAGCTCCACCGCGATTGTCCCCATCTGTTTTAGATAGTATTACGCCAGTCAGAGGAAGTGTGTCTGCAAAAGCTTTTGCAGTATTAGCTGCATCTTGCCCTGTCATACTATCAACAACGAATAAAGTTTCAACTGGATTTAAGACACTTTTGAGTAATTCTATTTCTTGCATTAATTCTTGATCTACATGCATTCTACCAGCAGTATCGACAATTAGAACATCAACAATTGTTTTCTTAGCTTTTTCTAATGCTGCTTTAGCAATATCTTGTGGCTTATGATCTGGCTCAGGTATATAGTGATTAACATTAATTTGTTCTGCCAGTGTTTTAAGTTGGAGTAGGGCAGCAGGACGGTACACATCTGTACTTGTTAACATAATTTTTTTCTTATAATTTGTAGAAATATATTGTGCTAGTTTAGCTGCAGATGTAGTTTTACCACTTCCTTGTAACCCAGCTAATAGAATTACAATAGGTGGTTGGGCTTTTAGTATTAAATCTTGTGTATTATCACCAAGAGCTTTCTTTAACTCTTGATGGATTAATTTTGTGAAAACTTGACCAGGATTAAGGCTAGTATTGATTTCTGTACCAATAGCTTGAGATTTAACAGAGTCTATAAAACTATTGACAACTTGTAAGGCAACGTCAGCATCTATCAGTACTTTTCTGATTTCTAATATGCTGCTTTTTATATTATCTTCTGTTAGCCTCCCTGTACCTTTGATGTTTTTAATAATAGAATTTAGCTTGTTAGTCAGAGTTGAAAACATAATGCCCACTTATTAAATTCTGAAATTTTACACGAACAACTGCTTAATTGCTAGTAAATGCTGTATTATAAAATGGGCTTTTTACTAGAAGCCAGTGCATTTAACGGAGTTTTCTGAAGAACCGGATATAAGTCGTACACCTTCTGCATTATCAGCAAAGGCAGAGCCAGAACTGTCTACCCCTACAAAAATAGTACAATATTTTGTATCTTCTATTGTAGCGTTAAATACGTCGGCATGCCATCCTCTGGCTCCTGTTAATGAATTGATATTTACTGTATTTCCTTGAGACACTTGGTATCCTGATAGGTCACTTATTGTACTTGTATATGTCTGGTTATTAAGATAATAAGATTCTTCTGCGGTTATTAAATTCCTTAAATCGCTAATCATGCTTACTTTAATTGCACTTTCTTTTGAAGAAACTAAATTTGGTAAGCTTATTACTGCAATTATTGCAATAAGAACAATAACTATTAATATTTCAATTAAAGAAAATCCTTTTATATTTTTCATTATTCCTGCAAAAAATTTTAAGCTATTAGTTATTAAAGTTTAGTAACATATTATTAATATATCAATATTAAATTATGAATAGGAATGATTGTATTTTAACCATAATAAATTGATCATATTTAAACTTACTATGAAATATTTATGGTATGTTTATTCACCTTATAAAATAAGTTAAAACAGAAGAAATATTATCATTTGTGCCGTAAAACTCCTTCCTTTAGGTCGGTGAGGATGTCAAAGATATTTGATATCATGTTGAAAGATATAACTTTTCTTCATCTTGTAATATTTCTAGATCTGCACGAAATATTTGGTCTTGTCTCTTCAGAGTATTCCGTAAGCAGATTTGATAATATTATTATTTGCTATTAAAAATATATCCTACAAATTTATAGTGGATCTGTATGATATTGCTTGCGAAATAGTATTTGAATCTATATATTCTAGTTCTCCTCCTATTGGAATTCCATGAGCTATCCTACTAGCTAGAACATCATATTTTTTTGCTAATACAGAAATATAATGGGCAGTAGCTTCACCTTCTGTCGTAGAGTTTGTTGCTATTATAATTTCTTTGATACTTTCTGACTGTAATCTTTCTATTAATTTTGGGATCCCAATTTCATCTGGGCCTATACCATCAATAGGTGATAACCTACCTAATAAAACAAAATACATCCCTTTATAAGAGCCAGTGTTTTCTATAGCTAATACATCACTTGGATTTTCTACTATGCATAATGTAGATTGCTCTCTCTTGGGGTTATTGCATATTTGACATGTGCTGTGCTCAGTTAATATATAACACTGATTGCAGTTGTTTACATGTTTAACAGCATCTAAGATTGAGTTTGCTAGAATCTGGGCGTTATTTCTATTTTGTTCAAGTAAATTAAAAACCATTCTTTGGGCAGATTTATTTCCTATCCCTGGTAAGCACTTAAATGATTGAATTAATTTTTCTATTTTAGGGCTATAGAGCATATTAGTTATTTGCCTAGGTTTAGTAAACTTGATAAATCAGGAATGCTATTTTTATTTTCTTGATTGATTTTGTTAATAGCATCATTAATTGCAGCAGTAATAAGATCTTCAATTACATTTTTATCTTGCTGAAGTATTGATTTTTCTAAGTGTGTTGATTGAACGTGATGTGTCCCATTCACTACTATTTTTACCATTCCAGCTCCGCTCTCTCCAGTAACGGTTTTTTTACTAGCTTTTTTTTGAGTTTCATTAAGCTCTTCCTTTAATTTCTCTGTAGCTGAAATTAAACTCGATAAATCAAATTTATCCATATTTTTCTCCACTAATTATTTTTTCTTAATAGTTATATCTGTTAGTTCTGCATCTAATTTATCTATTATCTCTTTAGTATCTTTATCTGACAACATTTGTTTTTTTTGTAAAGCATGTGGAGTATTTTTGCTATTATTTTCCCCAATTATAATACTAAATTTTATATTTTCGTTAAATTCATTTTGAATAGCTTCTAGTATTTGATTTTTTATGTTTTCTGATAATAGATTATTTTGTTCAATATCCAAAACTAATTGCATATTATTGTCGGAAATAATTTTTAGATGGCAATGCTCTGCAACTATTTTGCTAGCACCTTTTAGGTCTAATTTTTTTACTAGCAAATTCCAATCAATTTCACTAGTATTTTTTTGAGTATGACTATCTGGACTATCATTTTTGGAAGTATCTTTCTTAGGGTTATCCACTATTTCAGATTTGGAATTATCTTTCTTAGGTTTATCCACGATTTCAGAAATAGATTTTATTTGCTGTGAAATATTTATTTTTTTTGTGTCTAATTGCTCATGATATTTTAACTTATCGTAACTTGGTTGGAAGAATATCATTCTGATAATAAGCATCTCAAAAGATGATCGGAGATTAGGTGATATCATCATATCTTTTCTGCCCAAAAGAGCTATTTGGTATAATAGCTGAGTATCTTTTTTATTAATTTGAAACGTATTTAAAGGAGTATTTTATATACCAGGTGTTTTAAATCAAATTAAAGAGCGTAAACTATTTTTGGTTTACTGTAAATGATCGATTAAATCCACACATTTGATTAAGCCCACACTTCGAA
>JABSQI010000133.1 GCA_013215905.1 Legionellales bacterium
AAATTAATATTAGTAGATAGTAAATAATCTTGACGTATTTCTTTTATCTCTTTATTAAAATAATGAATATAATGCTTTATTAATGAAATATTACTGTATAATTTATTATGTAGTTCTTTATTATTACTATTTGAACTAAATATATATGCTTTATATCCAGCGTATGTTTTTTCTATCCACGTTAATCCAATTTCTATTCCAAACATAGGGGCGTCAATAAATAAGCTATTTTTATATAACTCATCATTGTAGTGGGGTTCCCAATTAGTAGACCACGCTACATGGCCACTACCAATGTTATTTGGGGATACCATTTGCGGGTTGTGTAGATAATATTTTTTGAGTGTACAATGCTCAATCCATGCGTAGTTATTGGTTAAATAGACTAGTTTATTATCTGAAGTAACTTCTATATAAACAATACAATCTATCCCAAAGAAGCTATTAATTGGCATTATTAATTTACTTATTTTTTTCTGATATTGATGCGATTTCGAGAGCATATCTGCATGTGCTGACATTAAATTTTCCTCAAAGCATGTCTAAAAAATATTCTTTTTGGTTTTCAGAAATAGTATTACTAAGTATGGATTTTTGTACATCAAGAATATCATTTTTTATTTCATGCAAGCTTATGTAATTATTTTGTTCTTCCTTTAGGATATGTTGAATATTCATCTCTAAAGTTTTTATGCATTGGTTTAAGTATTGGTAATGATTGTAATATAAACCGTGAGTTTTTTCATGAACTTTATTTGTGCATAAACAGAATGCTATATATCCAAAAGGTTTAGCTTTTATAATTGTAATTTTTGGGTTTGTCTTTAGTTCTTTTTGTATATTGGTTAGCCAATGATCGCTATAATCTTGATCTTGTATACTAGGCCAAATAATAAAATGATCTTTTTGGACTAGTTTACTTGAAAATAAGTGTGGATAATTAAGATATAATTTTTTATCAATGTAAATTTTTAGATTAGTTAAATTATTATCTAGAAGCAAAAAATAGTTTTCATTCCTAATTTCATATATTCGCAAATAGTCTGCTTTGAAATATTTCTTAAAAGATTGAGTATAGTTGAGCATATTTTGTTGATAATCTATGTTTAAATTTAAAATACTTTCTAAAGTCATGTTACAATTCCTTGTTTTATTACATTTAACGATTTACTGTATATCTCATACAGTTTGTGGTTTATAGTTGATTTTTTATTCTAAGGGTGGGTTTTTTCGGTGTATACCTTATAAATAGTAACTAGCACTATAAATTAGGTTTTAAAAATTAAATGTGATTACAATATACACAAAATTAGAATTGTCTTACGATGGGTTAGGTGAAATAGATAGTATTAAGTTAACTAATCGTCAAGTTGATGTTATAGCTTGTTTGATTAGTAGGCATAAACGCAAGTTTATATGTAGAATTCTAGACATATCTTTGAGTACCTATATTGAACATTTAAGAAAAATTAAAGAGGCTATAAATACATCTAGAAAAGATAAACAAGTCGATTTATTAGAATTTTTAGAAACATCTGAAGTATATCAGGCTTTAAAGAACCACTATGCTAAGTTACTAATTCAACATTACTTTGAGAAGACACTATGTGATATTTTTAAACATAAATTTAAATCTAATAAGTATTATATTAAATATTCTGGGGTAATCGACAAGAATAATTTGTTGAATAAAAAGATAAGAAAACATCTAAGATTAGCAGGAATTGATTTTGAAATTTATAATGAACAAAATGAACATTCTAGTAGTATAATTATTCATGTCTGTTCAACAAACTACTATTTGAAATATTATAGTGCGGATAGTATATCTATAAGGCAAGATGTTGATTCTACTGTAAGCGCCAAGAATCCTGAGTTCTCATACTACGATAGTATATTCAAGTTTCTTAGTATTGTGTATGGTTTTTCCAATATTAAAGAATTCCAGATTGATTTTAATGGGAAAAAGATAGCTTATGAGAAAAATTTACTGAATGATACAGTTTTTAGTTTAAATAATAATATTAATAAATATACATCAACAAATTACAAAAAAATTATTAAGAATGATTATATAAAAGATTATTTACCTTATCTTAACTTCTTTAAAAAATATAAATTATATCTAACATTTATTTTATTTAGTATGTTTATTTATAGTAGTACTAGTAATATTGGTTTATTTCTTAGTAAGGCTTTGAGAGTAACCTATATTGACCTTTTGGAGCGTAAAGTAATATTAAATTTACCGCCTAGAAACAAGAATTTTGTAGAGAGAGAAAATGTTTTTAGACTAGTAAAGAAAAATTTTAAAAAATCTAGTATCGGAATAATGTTACAAGCTATTGTAGGTACTGGGGGGATAGGAAAAACACAAGTAGCAATAGAATATGCATATAGAGCTCTAGAAAAAAATAAATATAAAGCAGTTTTATGGGTTTCTGCACAGAGTGATGTTTGTATTAATAATTCCTATTCGAAATTTGCTACTAAAATGAAAATTGATACTAATAATTTAAATGACAGCCAGGTAATTAATGCTGTACATAGTTATTTGATTGATAAATTTAGATATAATAATGTGTTAATTATTTTGGACAATGCTCCATCTAGGAAAATAGTAGAGAAATATTTAAGAGATTTACATAATATTTGGCCTATAGATTTAGCTCCACATGTATTAATTACATCTAGAAGTCAACACTGGATAGAAGATATTATTTTTCTAGACATCTTATCATCTGTAGAAGCAAAAAAAATTGTTAAAAAAATCTTACCAAATTCTCAGGATTATTTAGTAAAAGATTTAATAAATGCCCTTCATCATTTTCCCTTGGCATTAATCCAGGCTGCCGGATATATAAAACAACATACAAATATTGAACATTATCTTAAGTTATATTTTAGTAAAAAAAGAGAATATCTAGATATATTACCTGAAGGATACAACCAATATGAGGATACGGTATGGCGCACATTGTCCGTTACCATTGATAGAGTAGGCAGCACTGCTAAAGAAATACTTTATTTATCTTCTTATTTATATCCTGGAGATATATCTTTAGATTTATTTGAACATTTATCTATAGAGCAACGCTCTCGTGCTGTCCAGGAATTACGTGATCACTCTTTGATAGTTCTTAATAGGAACATGGAATCTTTCAGGATCCATCGAATTTTACAGGAAATTATCAGATTAAAGATTCAGGAAAAATCTGTTTGGAGAAATAAGCTAATTCAGATGGCAAACCAAGTATTAGTTAGTAATAGCAAGTTAACTAAACAATGGATAAAGCATATTATTTATATGTCTGGTTATCTGGAAATAGAAAAAGATTTAGAATTTTATACATTACTAAATAAATGTGGAGATTTTTCTTATAATTTGGGTATGAAAGAATTGGCAAATGAACTTTATCTGTTGGCAATAAACTCTGGAAATTTGTATTTAGACTAAGATTAATATCTGATATTTAATTATTATTATGAGAATACGATGGTATTATGATGTATTAAGAATAACCATCCCCTCTACATTTTAAAATAGTAGAGAGGATGGTTATTTTACTAGTCATCCCAATTTAATGTTCCACCAGTTTGATATTCTATTACTCTAGACTCAAAGAAATTTTTCTCTTTTTTAAGATCCATAATTTCGCTCATCCATGGAAATGGATTTTCTTTTGCTTCATATATTGGTGATAGACCAATTTGAGCACATCTTCTGTTTGCTATAAAATGTAAATAATCTTTGAATATATCAGCGTTCATTCCAAGTATTCCTACAGGCATTGTATCTATAGCATATTGATGTTCTAGTTCTACACCTGTTTTAATAATATCAGTAACTGTTTCTTGAAATTGAGGTGTCCACAAATCAGGATTTTCTAATTTAATTTGGTTTATTACATCAATACCAAAATTTAAATGCATAGATTCATCCCTTAAAATATATTGAAACTGCTCTGATGTCCCTGTCATTTTATTTCTTCTACCCATTGATAGAATCTGAGTGAATCCAACATAGAAGAAGATCCCTTCGAAAACTACATAAAAAGCAATTAAGTCTCTTAGCAGTCTTTGGTTATCTTCTGGAGTTCCTGTTTTGAAATTAGGATCTCCTAAGCTTTGAGTAAATTGTATTGACCAGCTTGCCTTAGTAGATACGGATGGTATTTCTCTATACATATTAAATATTTCAGACTCATCTAGACCTAGTGATTCAATTATATGTTGATATGAATGTGTATGTAGTGCTTCTTCAAAGGCTTGTCTTAACAAATACTGACGACATTCTGGATTTGTAATATGACGGTATACAGCTAAGACTAGATTGTTTGCTACAAGTGAGTCTGCTGTAGAAAAAAATCCTAGATTCCTTTTAATAATTGTTCTCTCTGCTTCAGTTAACCCATTTGGATCTTTCCATAATGCAATGTCTGCTGACATACTAATTTCATTTGGCATCCAGTGATTAGCACATGCATTAATGTATTTATCCCAAGCCCATTCATATTTGAATGGGACTAATTGATTTAAATCAGCTCTGCAGTTGATCATTTTTTTATCATCAACTTGAATTCTACTAGAACCAACTTTGATATCTTCAAGACCAGTATTACCTGATAACTTATCTTTTTTTAGTTCTGTTACTGTTGCTAGCGCCATATTTTCATCTCCTGTTAGAATATTTAGTTTTATTGACATGCTTCACATTCTTCATCGTCTAATGAACAAGACTGCTTTGAAACATTTACCGCATTTAATGCTCCATCATTAATAGTTGCTTTCTCTGTAGAGGTTGCCCCTAGTGTTCGGCAATAGTAAGTTGTTTTTAATCCTAGTTTCCATGCTGTGGTATATAGATCATTAATTATCTTTCCAGAAGCTTCTTTGACATATAAATTTAGCGATTGAGCTTGATCAATCCATTTGGCTCTTCTAGAGGCGTTTTTTACTAACCAAATTGCGTCTATTTCAAACGCGGTTTTAAATCTAGAGCGTATATTTTCAGGGATCCTGCTAATTTTTGCAATACTGCCATTATAGTATTTTATATCATTAACCATAACATTATCCCAGATATTTAAAGATTTTAACTCTTTCACAAGATATGGATTAACAACAGTGAATTCTCCTGACATATTTGATTTAACAAAAAGATTTTGATAGGTAGGCTCTATAGACTGCGATATGCCACATATATTTGATATAGTTGCTGTAGGAGCTATAGCTAAGACATTAGAGTTTCTCATTCCAAATCGTTGGATATCTTCTCTTAGCTGTGTCCATTCTTCTACTAGAGTCATGCTAGTATCTTGCTGCAGATACTCATTTCTAAATTCTTTCAGCATGTTGAT
>JABSQI010000134.1 GCA_013215905.1 Legionellales bacterium
TAATAAGTTGGTTTAATAATTTTACCGCCTCCTCTTCACAAGATGGTGCTTTAACTACATCACGTTCAACATCTTGGAGTATTAATGTTCTAGCCTTGACGTTTCTAAAACTAAATAACCAATCCTGAGATTTATTTTTTTCTGTGGTGATGGTAAAGCCAAGAGGATATTTACTAGTCTCATCATTGGGCTTAACAAATATTTGACGATTAGCCTTATCATGGACAACGCTAAAAGCATCTCTGTCATAGAATATATTTGCTTTTCTATCTTTTTCGATAGCTATTCTATTGAAATCACGATTACTAAGATGTGTCTCAATAGTCCTTTTATCATTTAAAGTAAATATCGTCGCAGCATGAACACTACCAACCATTAGCAATACAATTAATTTATACATCCTTTTTCTCCTCCCCAATTTCAAAAGCAGTCATATACCACGTGACGTGGACATTTTTAAAGGAAAGCTTAAATATCTTTTTTTCTCGTAAAACTTCACGATCACCTACTCTTGTTAGCAACTCTCCAGGCAGAGTCACCGTATTATTATTCATATCAATCCTGGCAAGATTAGGATAAAAGGATGTTGAGAGATTTTCTTTTTTATATTTTTTTGCATCCACCAATAATTTTCTCTTAACTTTTGTATGGTTGTCTGGATGAATATATTTCAACAATTTATTATGGTTGTACTGAATGTTAGATTTATTTTTATCTAAGAGCAGATGAGAAGCCATAATCGTCATATCTTCTAGATATTCTTTACTAACAGCATCTCCTTTAAACGACATTCGAGCCTGACTTACAGGATCATAAAAAACTATATGCTCTTCATGATTAAAATCTTTTATAATTAACCCTGCTATTATTAATAAATACAAAATTTCTCTAAGTCCCATTACAGCTACTTTGCGTTGCATTTTTAGTAAATTTAACTCTCTAACACGTGATAACATCTCTACTCCTAAGTTAAGTACTCGGTGACATTAGAGTCAGGCAACCCTTCTTTACCCGTTCCAAAATATCTATAAGCAGCTTGCTTTAAAATACCTTTCTCATGCCCAAAGCGTTTTTTAATCCACCTCAAGCTTAGGTAACTAATTGCAGCAAGTAAAAACGCTTCTATATAGCGTTCGACCATAAACAATGCAAAAAATGGCACGCCAAAAGATAACAACTCATCTGCTGTCCAGCGAATATATATCCTCTTTTCATCTAACATTCTAAGTAAGATTTGTGATTTTGGATCTGAACTCATAATATCCTCCTAAATTAATAGCCCATGCGCACTTTTAATTGCTTTATCTGCAATAGGCGCACCCACTCCAAGAGCAAACATCGCCAATCCTTTTTTAGGCTCATCTTTGCATAGACCTCTCCACATCCCAACAGGCACGCAAAACCCAGCTATGTACCATTTAGATTTACTAAGATATTTACCTAATTTAGCCATAGCTTCTTCAGTACCTTTATCTCCTGTATCAACATCATCAGCCAAACATTCAGACATCAATATAAAAAGACCAATAGAGCCACCAAGCTTTGCTAAAGCCTTTGCATAAGATTTAATTGTCATAACCGTTTTAGGCAGAATTAATCCTCCTAACCAACCGTTATCCCTATCATATTGACTAAGATGATTTAAGCTCATCCAACTATTATTTAAATATTTCACGTCTATCTCCAAAAATTTAATTTAACTATTTAGTTTTTAAATTTGAGAAGAATTTAGAACTTGCAGCCGAACGGCCAGTTAACTCTCAAGGTCACTTACAGTAAATCCCAAATTCATCTCGTTCTATGAGCCTATCTCTAGCTGTGAAACTCTAAGATAAACTCCCATTTATTATTATTTTTTAATGATACACCTCCTTAAAAAAATGATAATTTTTCTTCTATATCTACATACCAAACAACCTCCAATTACAATTTTCCAAAACAAATACCAATTAATTATATAGGCTCTCCCTATTATCTCATCATAATCCACAAGCCCCATCTCTTTATATCTAGAATCAAATGATTTTGGATGAGGAGTCCAAGCAAAATATTTATTTTTAGGTATTACACCTCCTTCAATAGGATGTAATTTCTTCCCATTACTTCTTTGTGGCAGGATATAACCAATAAGTTTGTTATTAATATAAACTCCTTTATCTTTTATACTAATTAAATCAAGAGGCTTCCCAGCAATAACTTTAATTAATGTTTTATCTATCCCCTGAATAACTCTTGGATAGGCTATCAAGTCACCTTCTTTAAAATTATTTTTTTCTTTACTAATTATGAAAAACCATTGGGGCAATGAATTAGACACATTTACTGACAAAAAACCATAATTAGCAACAATATAATTAACCCCTAATATCACAGAGACAACCACAACTACAGCTAAACTAGCTTTTTTATATTTAACCCTGTTAATGTTACTAATTGCCAAGCAGCCCACTTTATTTAATCCCCTCCTTATTTTTAGGAATAAACTTCCTAACCAACAATGGCACTCCTATACAAAGCCCCAAGCTAAAAAGCAGTGAAACAAACATCGCAGCATGCGGATACCCCATATCTCCACCATAACTAGCTAAATAGGCAATTGCCATAAACCCTAAAAATATTGTCGCCATAGCCAAAACCCAAATAATTAACATAAAAATAAACCCACCAATGATACCAGCAACATTACATACAATAGATGTTGCAGTAATCCCTTGACCTTCAAGAGCTTCTCTAATCTTTGTTAATATTTTAACTACGATGTTCAACCCCAACCTCTTTATTATTAACTCTAAGCTTCAAACTTTTAATAGAAACCTTTTTATAATAAGCCAAAGCTTCCTCTAAATTTTGCTGGACACCTAGACCATGCTCTAAGCAATAACCAGCCCCAAACAACCCCTGAGAATTATTTTTCTTTGATGCTTTAAAGCAATATTCCCAAGCCTTAGCATGATCTTGTTTTACCCCATTCCCAAACAAATAGCATAACCCTAAATACCCTTGGGCTAATGGCATATCCCTATAGAAATTCTCCAAGCTAATTACAGCCCTTTTCTTTTCATCTTCAATCAAGCTATTATCCCAAACTGTCGTACAGAAATTACTTTGTTCTAGCCTATCTTTCTTTAAAGCACGGATTGCATCAAACAAAAGCAACCACTCCATCAAGTCAACCCCTTTAATTTTGATTGTTACACATAGCCAAGAAATAAAACCAACCAACCCTAATAACCATAGGGGATCCCCTGTCGAATACAATGATAAATACAACCAAAAAACACCTATCCCATAATATATAAATTTATCAACCCAATATTGCACATTTACTCTAAATATTCTCTTTAACCAATCAAATATTTTAACTTCTTTAAACTCTACTAGGTCAAATACAGCATAAGCAAAACACAACCATAATAATATTTGATAATTTATGAATAGAACTCCAATCATTAACATATAAGGCAATTCCTTTTTTAATTGTTTTCTATTTATACTTATATAATTACTCACGCCCAACCTCTTTAGAACTTAACGCATCTTGCAAAGCCTTCCTTTGCAAATCATCAAACCATAATTGTCGTAATAGATTAATCTCATCCAACAATGAATTTTCTATGTTCTTGTGGTTTTCTTTAATATCTATAAGAACTTTATTTAAATCTTCTAAATAACTAAAATAATCGTCTCTTGTAAATTTTTCAGGATATTTAGCTCTGGCATCTTCAATTTTCTTACTTACTCCCCTATAAAAACTAATCTCTTTAGCAATACTCTCTACTGGCTTATCTTCACTAACAAAAGTTTTTAATCTACCAGGAACAGAATCTATCGTCATATCTGCCGTGCAGCTAAGACTAACCACCATCCCACAAATTATTAATAAAATTTTCTTAGCAAGCATTATCATCCTCCTCCCTGCTAATATCTCCAAAAGGTCTCCCAACATCAAAAATAAATACCTTAGCCTGTCCTGTTTTTACTAAGTTATTTAAATTTTCTACCCAACTTATATTACTAGGCATAGGGCAGTCCGTTTTGTTATATTTATTACTTAGCATAATTAACCTCCTTGCCTTGTTTTACATCTTCATACATAAGGTCAAATCTCAAAGATTTAACTTTACGTAAAAGCCCTTCTACGGAATCAATTGGTCTAGCTTCTTTATATCCTTGTAAGAATTTTGTTAAATTATCCAAATAATTTTGATATTCGCCTTTAGATATTTCTTCTTGATGTTTTAATTTAATTTTTCTTAATTTTTTTGATAAAGCGAATGTTAGTCTCCCTCGCATCTCCATATAATCAGCAAAATAATCTTTCTCTCCAGATATTGCTTGCACTTGCTGATGGATATCTTCTTCCCCAAGAGCATACCTATCAGCAAAAGACCCCATACAAAACAACCCTAATCCTACTAAAATAATTCTCTTATAACTTAGCATTTTATTTTTCCTCCTGTTTATCCATGTTTGCATCAACTCTCTTCTTGAACTTAACTAAAACTTTATCGCCATAATGAAGTCTGGGCTTGTCATTTTCAATCTTTATACCCCTTTTAAAATCAACTCCTAAAACTTCTCCGCTGATATCTGCTTTAACCATAGAAGACTTAGATATATACCACCCATAATCATAATGACCTCCATTACTGATAAGCCCTCTACCTCTATAGTTAAACTCTAGCTTGTCATGTTTACAAACAATAGAACCAATATCTACAGACACCCTATCTATTATTCCATCTTTTGAAGCATTTAATTTCTCTATGCTAGCCCAACCATTTATATAACAACTGCTAACTCCACTAATAGGCCAGTTCTGTGTTTGCTGAATTTCCCTAAGAATAGTTTGCGGTGCTTCTTTAAGCATTAAAGTAACTGGCACTGGAAACTTATCCTGCTCTAAATCAAACCCATTTTGAAGATGAGCCTCAAATAATTCATCTCTTGTAAAATGCTTAACAATACCAGGCTTGTATATATCACCTTTAACATGAACTCTTTCTGCTTCCTTATTAATGTATTTCTTAATAAGAACATCATCCCTCAACTTACTTTCAACTACTTCTTCTGCATTAGATTCATCCATAGCAACTAAATCCATCCCTGAGTCAAGCATAGTCTTACCTACATATTTCCTAGGAGAATCACTACCAGATACGTTTCCTTGAGTTATCTGTTCGCCAGCCCAACAAACAAAAGACCCCATACAAAACAACCCTAATCCTACTAAAATAATTCTCTTATAACTTAACATTTCCTAAACCTCCTT
>JABSQI010000135.1 GCA_013215905.1 Legionellales bacterium
AGCAGCCAATATTTGCCGCTGTCGGTATGTGATTATATTTTTTACCTTTCTTTGTGTGTTGTACACACTCATATGTATAATATACAGATTACTGATAAATTATCAGCCAATTTCTTATTTGGTTGATTTATCGATAATCTTTTGGTGAATTCTTTATTTGAAGAATTCAAAAGTACTGGTAATATGGAAATACAACTAGATAGAAAAATTGCAGAAAAGCGTATTTATCCTGCAATTAATATTAACCGCTCAGGCACAAGAAGAGAAGAGCTGCTAGCTACTGAAGAAGAGCTACAAAAAATGTGGATCCTAAGAAAAATCCTTAGTCAAATGGATGAAATATCAGCCGCAGAATTTCTCATTGATAGACTAAAAGATACTAAAACTAATCAAGAATTCTTTAACGCTATGAAACAGTAATTATGTAAGATGCAATACCAAGATCTTAGAGATTTTATTACTCAATTAGAACAAAAAAAATTATTAAAACGTATTCAGCATCCAATATCTCCAAATCTTGAAATTACTGCTATCTGTGACAGAACCTTAAAAAACAATGGACCAGCACTACTATTTGAGAACCCAACTGGATTTTCAATTCCTGTACTTGGGAATTTATTTGGTAGTCAAGAGAGAATTATTCTAGGTCTTGGAAGACAAAATCTTGAAGAACTGAAAGAGTTTGGAAAATTCTTAGCTTTATTTAGATCTCCTAAACCTCCAAAAGGATTTATAGATGCCATTTCTAGTCTACCGATGTATAAGCAGATCCTAAATATGGCTCCAAAAATAACAAATAATGCGCCTATCCATGAAAATATTATATCCAAAGAAGATATTGATTTAACTACTCTTCCTATCCAAAAATGCTGGCCTGAAGATATATCCCCTTTAATAACCTGGGGATTAGTTACAACTAAATCACTAACTCATAACAGACAAAATCTTGGGATATATCGCCAACAAATTATAGGTAAAAATAAAACTATAATGCGCTGGCTAAAACACAGAGGCGGTGCAATTGACTATCAGATATTCAGGAAAAAATATCCTGATAAACCATTTCCTGTGTCTGTATCTTTAGGCTGTGATCCATCCACAATGCTATCTGCTGTTATGCCAATACCAGATCAGATATCTGAATATTCTTTTGCTGGATTATTACGAGGACAAAAAACCTTATTAACTAAGTGTTTATCAAATGATCTATTAGTCCCAGCAAAAGCAGAAATAGTTCTGGAAGGATATATTTACCCAAACGATGAGGCACTAGAAGGACCTTTTGGCGACCATACAGGGTATTATAATGACCAAGAGAAATTTCCAGTGTTTACAATTGAAAAGATGGCTTATCGCAACAATCCAATATATCACAGCACATACACTGGAAAACCACCTGATGAACCATCAATGCTTGGTTTAACACTCAATGAATTATTTATTCCTCTAATTCAACAGCAGTTCCCAGAAATTACTGATTTTTACTTACCCCCAGAAGGTTGTAGCTATAGAATAGCTATTGTAACAATAGATAAGCAATATCCAGGACATGCAAAACAAGTTATGTTAGGAGTCTGGTCTTTTTTAAAGCAATTTATGTATACTAAATGGATTATCGTTTGTAACAATGATATTAACGCTAGAGACTGGAAAGATGTAATGTGGGCAATATCAACAAAAATGGATCCAAGTAGAGATCTAGTACTATTAGAAAACACTCCTATTGACTATTTAGATTTTGCCTCAGAAAAATCAGATATTGGTTCAAAAATAGGATTTGATGCAACTGATAAAATAGGGAATGAAACAAATAGAACTTGGGGAAATAAGATTAATCAAGATCCAAATATTAATAAAAAAATAGATATACTTTGGCAAGAATTGGATATTTGCACGTAGTATATACTGTATCAAAGTAGTTCAAGATTTTCATACATAAACATTGACTAACAATCTAAATGTTTACCAACAATAAATAACTTCGTATTTAATAATATTCTATAATTGGGTTTAATATACAAGAATATTAATGTTCATTGGATGTCCAATAAGAATAAAACCATTTACAAAGTCCTAAACATTTTTGATATGGGGTTTGTTTATAATAATAATCATCCGATTTTTTTGCTAATAATTCTGTTTCTAATTCTGGATTTATCATCAGTAATGGTGGCTCTATCAACTGACCTCTAAATTTTTGCTCCTGATTTTTATCGGTAACAGATATTAGTCCATTACTGTTAACGTACACGTACAATACAAATAGCTGTTTTGTATCTGTAGTAAAGTTAGTACAATAGGATTTTAATTGAGTATACTTCCCATGCTTAGATATGCTTAAATCTTTTTTTCTCTCTAATGAGAAATACACAATTAACATATCTGGCTTTAAATAAAAATTATCAGAATTATCCTCAGTCATATAAGAAGGCATGCCTATTTTTAATAACTTCCTTGTTGTCAGTTGCATACTCCTACTTAGATTTATTGAAACCTTATACGAGGATTTAGGAGGTACAAAAGCTATTTTCCCCCTTACTGAAAATTCTGTAAGACCTATGACAAGCAGAAAATGCTTGTTATCATTGAAGATTAGATAATCAACTCTGGCTGCAAAAATATTTCCAGAAATTAAAAGCAAAATTATAAACCTTATAAATAATATTTCCCTCATTCTTCATCTTTTTGATTACATAGTAAGTATCATTTTATTATTTTATCCAACAGACTACGAAGAATGCAGTAGATAGATTAGCTTCCAACAATCTCTATTCCTTTTTTATAACACTCTATAGATAATTCATACTCTTCCATAATATTTAATAAATCACCAAGTTCTGCATATATTTTAGAAGATGGATTTAAATGTAAGCTTTCCTCATAATGACTTTTAGCTTTACTCCATAATTTATTTCTAGAGGAAATCCTTGCTAATGCCGTATGCAAATAAGCAGAATTATCATGTTTTCGTAAATAATTTTCTGCAACCTTAAGTTGCTTATCTGGAGTTTTACTAATTATATTACCATATGTCTCTATTACATGATCTGACCAATTATTTTTTAACTTCTTAATAAGAATTTTTTCAGCATGTTCAACCTCACCGATTTTAACTAAATATTTAGAATGGACAATAATAATATCTTCACTGGATTTTATGTCTCTTGATAGTTTACTATATATTGCCATATAGTCTTTAAGGCTATCATTATCTAGTAATTCTCTTAAGATGTTACAATTAGTAAGCAATTCCGTTTGATAAATTTCATCGGTACTAATTATCTGCAATTGTTTAATCTTTGGGAGTAATAATAATAATGCTCCCCAGTCATGAATTTCTAAATATATATCATGCAATAATTTAACTGCATATCTATTTTCAGGCTCACAAATTAAAATTCCTTCCAAACTAGCCAAAGCCAACTCAATTTCATGATTTTGCAAATATAATTCTATCTGAGTAAATCTAACAGCCAGATCATCATTTTCACATGCTTGATAAGCTAGATCTATATAACTATCTCTTTTTTTCATGTCCCCTTGTTCTTGGGCCGTTTTTGCTGCGGATAAATAATTTAACATAGGTGAAGAACTATGATTAACTGATTTTAGTAAATGCTTCTCAGCCTGTTTCCATTTCCCCTCTATGATCTCAATCATTCCCCTAATAGTATTTTTACTTGCTAACTTCCTTTTCCTCCTACTAAGTAAATTAGGAATAAAATAATATATTCGCCCAAATATACCAAAAGCTCTAAAAAGCATGTTAAAGAGGAAATATGTACAAATAAAAAATAAAACTAATAGCCACAATGGCATCTCAATGGTATACGTTTGGAACGACAGTAATGCATACCCAGGTTCTTTAGTAAGATATATGCCAACTAAAGCTGAGCAGACAAAAATTAAAAAAACAAATATAAACCTAAACATATCAACCTACATTTTTTGATTCTTGTCTTGTAATCTACGATTTATTTCCTTCACACTATTTAATTGATGGCTAGGAGGATTTAAATCCTTATTCTTTAATTCTTTCAGCAAAGTTATTGCAGTTTGATTTACTGTACTATCTTTTGAAAAATTTCTTTCTATAATATTAATAGCTTGGGTAATTGTATCTTGGTATATCTGAGTATTTCGATAGATAATTGCCCATTGTATTTGATTCAGTAATAATTTAAGATTTTGGATAACAATTTTTTCATTCTCTTTTGATATAAGTGGACTAACTTTCTTATCATGTCTTTTAAAAACAATAAGCTTCTTAATAATGAATATTCCCTTATCTATATAACCTCTCCAACCTTGACGAGGAATAAAATCATCATCTTTCTTTTGAACAACTACAGTGGATGGTTGTACAACAAATTTTTCGGAAAGTAATTTTACAGATTCAATTTTAGCGAATAAAGCTGCTTGATCAATAATATTTCTTGATTGTACTTCTGAAATATCTTTTTTAATAGTGTCTTTTAGGTTAGCTAAATCTCCTGTTAGTAGCGTTGCTTGCTGATAAACTTCTTGTAATAATTCTACTGCAGCATCTATATTATGAGAATACCTTATCACCCAAGAAGCAATTTGTAATCCTGAACGAACTTCTAATACTAAAATATTATTTTTTGATACCTCACTACTAGAGTATTCAGAAATTTTTTGTAATTGTGTTTTGTTAGCTAATACAATTTTTTTGTTTTTATTAATGTTGTTATTTAGCTCATTAAGTAATTTTTGATTTTCTTTCTTAAAAAATTCTAACTCTTCCTGAAGTGCTGATTTAGTAATTTCTATATTCACATCTGAAATTAAAGACTCCATTTTTTGGATCTTTATATAGAAAAAATAAGAAGCTCCTCCTATCATAGCTACTATTAAGAGCAAAACAATATACATAAAAGAGCATTTAGATTTTTTTGTTTCTTTCTTCTTTTCGCTTTTAGTAGATTTCTTAATATTTTTTTCTGTCATAATTCCCAGCTATCTTACATAATAAAATTTGTACTATAATTTATCAATAGATATTAATATACATGATATCAAAATTATACACTACATAATTAAAATATTTTATGTATTTAACATTAAGAGCCAAAATAACCCACATAAATCAAGTTTTATAATTTTATATCCCAATATTCATCATATTTTCAACAACATACAATTTTTTTATTAGCCAAAATTTCCCCATATCACTTCTACTATTATAGAAAAGTATTTTATAATTCTC